>CAZRDD010000208.1:0-8496 GCA_964598675.1 uncultured Parafilimonas sp. | reverse complement strand
GCAGCATTTAATGATGATACATAGTTTTGATGGGTGTTTTCAACCCTAAGCCCGCCAATAGCTTCCAGCCTGGGCGTAAAATTGTATTTTACCTGGCCGTATACTGCCCACACATCTTCAACCGCATGGTATACACCGGGGTTTTGCACAGCATTGCCCAATGCGCCATTGGCAGGTATAAACAAAAACTTTGAGGCGGGTATGGAAACAAACTTCTGGTAAACGGAGTCTGGGTCGCTTACGGGTGTAAGATGGTAGGTGTTGGCATAGTTGTCGCGCTCTTTATGCCTGTACATGCCGCCCGCAGAAAAGAACGCCGTTTGGTCGGAAATTTTTGTTTTGTAATGAAGGTTGAGGTAGCCCGAAAGGTCTTTGTCGGTATTGTGTATCCACTCGCGGGTTTGGTTTTCGGTTTGCGGTGCGCCAACGGTAAATGTACCCGTGCTGGTATTGGGGTTAACAGGTTGTGCTGTATTAAACTCCGCAATATCCGGCAGTTGCCTTTTGGCTTCCGAGGCCACCAGCGACCAGTCTGCGGTTAGCCCGGCCCCCAGGGTGTTTTTACCCTGCAGCGTTGTGTTTAAAATGCTTTGTAAATCGCTGCGTGTTTCGGTAGTGCTGTATATGGAGTATGGGCCAATATAGTAGTTGGCAGTATGGTAGCCCCCCAGCAGCGAGTCGCTGGTAAACCTTGTTCTTCGCTCATTTAGCTGCAACACAATGGCAAACAAGCTTATAGAGTTACCCGCATTGAAATTATAGTCAATTTTTGTTTCGATGCCCGACCTGTCGAAGCGCGAGCTGTACTGGCGTGCGTACACATCAGACACTGCGGGCTGTTGTGCAGTGGTGCTGTTAGGCGCTGGCGGCACCGTAACGCTTTGCAGCAATACATTGGAATTGCTGCCCCTGTAAGTGTTTTGGTAACTGCCAGATAAAATAACCCCAAGCTTATTTTTATAAAAACGGTTACCCAGGGTAAGGCTGAAGTTTTTGTTTATTGGAGGCTTTGCTTGTGTTGTTACCAAATTATTATAAGGAAACGCGGAAACAGGGGCGTAAATATTGGGCCCTGTAATTTCCGCTGGCGATTTTGCGTTAACGGTTGCTTTTGAAAAGGACGAAAAATCCCTGTTTAAAAACAACTGGCTGTAACCTGTGCCAATATTGCCTTCGGCTTTAAACTTATCCGGTGCGTTTTTCATCACCAGGTTAATAACACCACCGGCAGCATCGGCCTCCATCTCTGGTGTAAGTGTTTTTATTACTTCAATACGCTCAATAAGGTCGGCAGGAAAAATATCCAGCGGCACATACCTGTTGCGTATATCGGGGCTGGGTATTTTAACGCCATTAACAAGGGTGGTGTTATACCTTTTATCCATACCCCTTATAATGGCATACTGCCCATCGCCCGAGCTGCTGCGCTCAATTGAAACCCCCGAAATACGCTGCATTACATTGGCTACTGTTATATCGGGCGATATAGCAATGGCATTGGCAGACATGATGTTTACAATGCTGTTTGATACCTGTTCCTTTCTTTTGGCATAAGCATCGCTGCCTCCATTGCCATACGCGGTTACAGTTACGCCAGAAAGGCTGCTGTTGCTGGTTTCAAGAAAATAATTAACAATGGTTGTTGCGTCGGCAGCAATGTGTAAAGTTGTATCAATAGCTGCATATCCTACATAGCTAATGCTTATTTTATAGGTGCCTGGGGCTATATTTTTGAAGACAAAACTACCATCCAGCGAAGAAAATACTTTAGCCCCGGAAGGCTTTAATGTAACCAGTGCGCCTATTAATTGCTCCCTTGAATTATTATCGTATACATGCCCTTTAATTTCGCCTGCATGTAATATATTTTGAAAGAACAGCGCGCATAAAAGCAATACTGTTGCACGCACCGGCATTGTACAAATCCTCATTGGTAAAACTGGTTTTGTTGATTGTGGTGCAATATTATTGCCACTTGTTAACTCACAAACCCCTGCCACCGGTAATTAACCCAATGATGATGTTTACTTAATTGATTGGTAATAATATCTTCAGAATTAAATCAGAATTAAAGAGGTTTCTACAGACTTCAAAATTACTTCAGAAAAAAATCAGTTTTGTAGTTGCCAGCTTAGCGAGAAGGAATGCATATTGCCAGCATACTGGTACGATACTGTAATATCGGATACTTTAGCAATTTGTTTTATAATAGATAGCCCAAGCCCATTGCTGTTGCTGTTAACAGACTCTTTATAAAAACGCGAAAATATGCGTTTTTCATTTAATGCCACGGGCAGGCCAGTGTTGCGTATTGTAAACTGGCCGGGTTTAAGTTCAATAAAAATAGTTCCGTTTGGTATATTATGGTTGCTTGTATTGCTGAATAAATTGTTTAATAAAATGTCCAGCAGGTCGGTGTTTATATATATAAAACTATTTTGCAACTGGTATGTTACTTTAATGTTTCGGCTTTGCCATAACTCCTGAAATTGTACTATTTTTTCTTGTACAATTACCTCTAAATGTATGGCCTCTGTTTTGCTGAATTGCTGGTTTTCAATTTTTGCCAACAAAAGAAGGGACTGGTTTAACCTTGACAGTTTTTTTATGGAAGCATACGCTTCGCTTGCAAGCTCACTTTGTTTTTTAGAAAGGGTATGCTCCTGTATCAGCATATCCAGTTTGGAGCGGATAATTGACAAAGGTGTTTGCATTTCGTGCGATGCATTTTCTGTAAATTCTTTTAGCAAAAGGTAGTCCTGTTCTGCTTTTTCAGTAGCAAGTAAAAGACTTTCATTCATAAAAGCAAACTCCTGTATGCTTGTTGCAGGAAAGTTTAGCGATGAGGTTGCACCAAGTTTAAAGCTGCGCATAATATCCATAGCCGCATAAAATGGCCGCCACAACCTTCTTAGCAAAAAACCATTCAATACTATTGATATAAGAATGGTAGCCAGTATAGTTGTTAGTGATATTGTTATAAGCGCGCGCGAGAGATGGTGCATGCCTTCTATAGGCTTTGCAACTGTAACTTTATACCATGTGTTGTTAAACCATAATGGGTAAACGAGCTTTCTGAAGTTGTGTATTTTATTTTCTCTTTCGCTGTACAGTTGTACTACCTCATTGCTTCGTGTTGCGCGATAGTTGCCTGTTTGTTCAAATTTTATTTTTTCTTCATCAAGGGCAAAACCTTCTGGCAACTTGTTATACTCTTTTATATACAGGCTAACTTTTTTTTCAATACCGGTAAGGTCTGCATCCATTTCCCTTATCAAAATTACCTGTGTAAGAAAATAAATAGCCCCGCTTGATATTAAAAAAATAACAACCATTGCCAGTAAATTAACCAGCGAATATTTGGTTAACAGTTTCATCTTTTTTTTATACTTCCTTTTTCTTCAATGCCTGTATCAAATTTATAGCCCATGCCGTAAACAGCTTTTATATAATCTTTGCAGCCAGCCTGTAATAATTTTTTGCGCAGGTTTTTTATGTGGGTATATATAAAGTCGTAGTTGTCTGCCATATCAATATGGTCGCCCCAAAGGTGCTCAACAATTGCTTCTTTTGTTACAACTTTGTTTTTATTGCCAGTAAAGTAAACCAATAATTCATATTCTTTACGGGTTAGGTCAATTATGCCATTGTTATTTTTTACTACTTTATCCTGTATGTCAATAATAAGGTCGTCTGTAATAATACGGTTTTTGCCTTCAAACGATTTTCGCCGTATAATAGCTGCAACCCTGGCTGAAAGCTCTGGTAGGTGAAAAGGTTTGGTTAAGTAATCATCTGCACCAAGGTTAAGCCCCTGCACCTTATCGTTAAGCGAATTTTTGGCCGATATTATCAGCACGCCATCAGCTTTGCCAAGGTTTTTAAGTTCCTTCAAAATGCTTAGCCCATTACCCATTGGTAAACTTATATCCAACAAAATACACGCATACTCCCCGCCATAAATTTTTTGCATGGCTTCTGTAAAATCATAAGCCGCTTCACAAATAAAATTATCGTTCTTCAAGTAAGCACAAATGCTTTTTGATAGTTCTATTTCGTCTTCAATTACCAGCAGTTTCATAAAAATGGTTGTTAAAACTGGTTTGTTTTACGGTGTTTAATTTTGCCGGTTATGCAGGTTTTAATCAAAGCACATAATTGATAAATATTGTTGTTTAGCAATTATGTGTAAGTAAATGCTATTAAAACATTTTACACCTATTATTATTTTACTAAAAAATAATAATTTTTAAGGTATGCGTCCAAATCTGAAGTAAAACTGTAGTTTAATGGATAAACTTATAAAACTTAACCTATAAATAATATTGCTGATTATTGGGGATGGTTAGTTTTTGCGGGGTGGATGATAATGCATAAATGGGTGTTTTCTTAAATTAATAAGCCCCCATGCCATAAGTGCCAGTTCAAGCACAAGCCCGCCAGATAAAAACCAGGAGGGCTTTCCGTCAATACACAGGCTTATCAAACGGCCTGCCGCAAGCCCGCCCATAAAAACAATATTGGTAATAGTAGCCGATGCCCAGTATTTTGGCGTAAAAATGCCTGTAACCCAAACGGCGGCCATAGCCATATATAAACCCATCATAGCCCTGAAAATATTACTGAGGTCGGTGGCGGAAACTGCAAAGTCAAACAGCTCGGGCAATACAATATTGGGTAAAGCCCCGTAGGCAAGTGCTACTGGTATAATAATAACCACTGAAGTTGCCAGGTGAAGGTTTTTTACAGTAAACCATTTGGTTTTAGCAGGTTTCATACAAAGTGGTTTTTACGCAACGCATGTTTATGTTGTAGTAAAATACAACTTGCGTATATAAATACAGTTGCGCTTGTTGTTAAAAATACTAAACGCATCACAAAGCTCCTGTAAAAATTTAATATGGGGAATATTACACTATCTAAGTCGTTTTTTGTGTAAAGGTTGCTCCGCCTGCCTTGTGCTAAAACGTGCCGGTTTTAGCAACAATACAGGCCACTTACCACGCTACTTTATATAGATGGGGTTAAACGTTTTAAAACCGTAAATGCCTTACCGTATGCCCGTTATTAATAAGTTGTTTCAGGCTGTCAATGCCTATTTTAAGGTGTTGCTCTGCATATTGTGCGGTTACTTTTTTATCGCTTTCGCTTGTTTTAATGCCTTCTGGTATCATGGGCTGGTCGCTAACCAGTAATAAAGCGCCGGTGGGTATTTTGTTGTAAAACCCTACGGTAAAAATAGTGGCAGTTTCCATATCAATGGCGTAGGCCCTAACCGTTTGCAGGTATGTTTTAAAGGTTTCGTCATGCTCCCACACGCGGCGGTTTGTGGTATAAACGGTGCCAGTCCAGTAATCAACCTTATAATCGCGTATGGTGGTTGATATTGCTTTTTGCAGCGCAAATGCTGGCAGCGCGGGTACTTCCGGCGGAAAATAATCGTTGCTGGTACCTTCGCCACGAATGGCGGCTATTGGTAAAATAAGGTCGCCTATTTTGTTGCGTTTTTTAAGCCCGCCGCATTTGCCTAAAAACAATACCGCTTTGGGGCTAATGGCCGAAAGCAGGTCCATTACGGTTGCCGCACCAGGGCTGCCCATGCCAAAGTTGATGATGGTTATGCCGTTTGCCGTAGCGCATTGAAACGGCTTATCTTCCCCCACCACTTTTACATTGCCCCAAGCCGCAAACATCTCCAGGTAGTTGCTGAAATTGGTTAACAAAACATATTCTCCAAAATTCTTCAATTCTTCGCCTGTGTAACGTGGCAGCCAGTTACTTACAATTTCTTCCTTCGATTTCATACGTATAAAGTTGGTAAAAATATTTTAATTTTAAGGAGTGGGTTTAGGTTTTGCCATCTGTGCCAATGCGGCAAACAGTTATGCGGTTTGCGTGCAGGTTAAAATCCTTCGTATTATAATTGCGCATCAAAAATCATATTCCCTTCTTTAAACATACCGGTTCTGTTACATTTGTACATGCTTAAAATTGACTATCCCTCTTATGCATTTAAAATGAAGGAAGAAGAGGGTAAGGAATGGATTTGGGATGAAGTACGCAAAAAATGGGTACGCCTTACCCCGGAAGAGTGGGTAAGGCAGAATTTTATTCAATACCTGGCCCAGCAATTACAGTACCCTTTAACGTTGATGGCTGTGGAAAAGGAAATATGGCTGAACGATGTAAAAAAACGTTGTGATATTGTAGTTTACCAGCAAGGAAGCCCCTGGATGATTGTGGAGTGTAAGGAGATGCAGGTGGCTTTAACCGAAACAGTGCTGCGCCAGGCGTTAACGTATAATATGAGTTTGCCTGTACCCTATATTGTAATAACCAACGGTTTGTATACTGCCGCCTATAGCAAGCAGGGCAATGACCTTGTGGCTTTGTTGGAATTACCAGCGTGGTAAAACGGTTTTATCTTTTGTTGTGCCTTTTTATTAAAGTTGCTGCCGGGAGAATATCACAGTTTTAGTGCCTGCTAATTTATTACATTTGAAAAAGTGATAAAATCGTAAAAAATAGTTATGTCCAAAATACCAACTGCTTGTAAAACGTTCGCTGCCCTTATTACATTTTTATTGGTTACTGCTAATGTTTTTGCGCAAAAAAATACAGGCCCGGGTGAGGTTGCGGTTTTGTTGAGAAACAACCTTTCAGGTATGGGCATGTCCTCTGCCGACCTGGCTAACATGCGCGTTTCCAATACTTACTTTAATAAACACACCGGTACAACCCTTGTTTATCTTCAGCAGACATATAAAAATATTGATGTATACAATGCCATTAAAGTGCTTGCTTTTAAAGAGGGCAAGCTGGTCTCGGCAACAGGGGGCAGGGTGCCAAAAATGGCAGCAAGGGTTAGTAATGCCGAAGGTGTTGCCACTGTTACGCCTGGCAATGCTGTTAAAGCAGCAGCAACGCACCTTGGGTTAGCACTTGCCACATCTGCCGTGCCGTTAAGCTATACTACGGGCGATAAGCAAGCCGTGTTTGGTAATTTGGGTATTGCTTCGGGTGATATTAAAGCGGTGCTTTTATGGTTGCCGGTTGATAAAGGGCAGCGGGTAAAGCTGGCCTGGCAGGTACAAATAGCCCCTGTAAAAACGGTTGACCATTGGCTTATAAGGGTGGATGCCGCCACGGGTACGGTTATTAACAAAGATAACCTTACCGTTAAATGCAACTGGGCCAACCCGGCTGTAAAAGATTATACCATTGAGCATTATGGTGATGTGCCGGTTGCTGCACCACAGGCCCCGCCGGTAATAAATTCGGCAGGCTACCGGGTAGTGCCTTATCCCGTTGAAGCACCTTCATTTTCGGGGGGTACAGCTTCTGTGGCAACAAATCCGTGGTTGTTGTCGCCAGCAGGCAGCAATGCCACCACCCTTAAATGGAATGATGATGGTACCGACGCTTACGCCATAACAAGGGGTAATAATGTTTACGCCCAGGAAGACCACGATAACAACGACAATACATTTGGTGCCCCCGGTAAATCAAAAACAGCACTGCCTGATTTGCTGTTTGATTACAACCCCGCAGCATCCCTTGATGCAAAAGATTCCCTTAAAGTTGGGCTTGCGCTAACCAATCTTTTTTACTGGAATAACATTATGCACGACCTCTCTTACCAATATGGTTTTGATGAAGCGGCTGGTAATTTTCAGGCAACAAACCTTGGCAGGGGTGGAGCTGAAGGCGATTACGTTATAGCCGACGGGCAGGATGCCGGTGGTATTGACAATGCTAATTTTGCCACCCTTGAAGATGGAGTAAGCCCAAGGATGCAGATGTATTTATGGAATTACGATACCAACGCTACAAAAGTTAATTCACCGGCGGCGCTTGCAGGCTATAAATATTCAGCCGAAGGTGCGGTAAGCAACAATAACGCCCTGGCTTCTGTTGGGCCAGTTACTGGTGATGTGGTGCTTTACAAGGATGCCGCTGGTAGCGATTCGGCTTGTAACGCCGCTGCTAACAAAACGGCCCTGGCGGGTAAAATAGCCCTTATATACAGGGGTAGCTGCACATTTGTTACAAAAATAAAAAATGCACAGGCTGCTGGTGCTGTTGCGGTAATTATGGTTAACAGCCAGCCTGGTGGCCAGGTGTTAACAATGAGTGGCAGCGATAATACCATTACCATACCCGCTGTAATGATAGGCTTAGAGGATGGCAATGCCATAAAAGCATCGCTTGCTGCCAATAATAAAGTTAATGTAACCCTTCAATCAAGGTTGCTTGATGGCGACCTTGACAACGGTATTATAAGCCACGAATATACCCACGGTATTTCCAACAGGCTTACCGGCGGGCCAGCCGCTTACACCTGCCTGCAAAATGCTGAGCAAATGGGTGAGGGCTGGAGCGATTACAACGCCCTTATGGTTACCACCAACTGGGCAACTGCACAGTTAACCGATGGTACTAAAAAAAGGCCGTTGGGTACGTATGTGCTTGATGAACCCCCGGCGGGCCGTGGCA
>CAZRDD010000207.1:0-8518 GCA_964598675.1 uncultured Parafilimonas sp. | reverse complement strand
CTTCTATGGCCGACTTTATATAATTACTGCTAAAGTTTCTTTCAATTTCTTTTTTATATACGTCATATAAAGGCAAAAGACCGCCCTTTGTCGCAAAAACAATTTGTCCATTTGCTTTAAAGAAAGACCCCAAAAACTTCTCAACCTCTCCATTTGCGTAAAAGTCTGAAGTATCAATAAATCTACCACCTGCATCTAAAAACGCCTCCAAAATATTAATTTTACAGCTATCTTTTATCGGTGGCCAACCTAATGTTTTTCCTGTTAATTTCTGTAAACCGCAAAAGTTCCAAGTTCCTAACCCCAGTCTTATATTATCCATTATTTAATTGATTTGAGTATGGAAAATGTTGTTATAAAATAGTATCACTTATTTTGTTGGCAACTTGAATACAATCAATCGAAGTTGTATCGATTTTAACCATTGGAAACTTCGAAAACTCTTTGTCCAAAATATTTCGATAATTAACATTTAATGTTAAATTATCTCCATAGTTAGCTGGATTGTTTAGCCCAAGCCTACGTTTTCTTTCATTTTCGTCTGCATATAAATAGAACATGTGTGTAGGACGTACTAGACCCAAAGCCAATGGATCAATACCATTGCCGCTTGGAAACGATGTTTCTTTAATTGTGGCATTTGCTACTGCATAACAAATGGTTGTTGGGTAATATCTCGAAATTACCACCCCACGACCGGTGTCCATTAGCTCTTTAACCTTATTTGATGTGTAATTCAAGTGTGCCAACATAAATATGTAAAAGCTATATGAATCCAAAGTTTGATGGAATTCCTTGTATCTCTTATTAAAGGGTTCCAACAGTGAGTCAATAAATTCAAAGTTGAATTTATCTGCCAATATCCTCCCTACCGAACTTTTTCCCGTTCCATCAAGGCCTTCTAAAACAAGAAAAATTGGCTTATTATTCATGCTAAATATTTATTTAGGTTTTATTTTTCGAGACAGGAACCTTTAAACATCTTTTTTTTCGAATCAATTTAAAAAATTATTTTGATAAATCCAATAGAACGCATCAATTATTTAATTTCCTTCTCAGTTTTAAGTTCATAATTAAAGGCAGTATTTGTTTTATCACTGCCGCAAGAACATAACTAATTAGGTTAATTTTGACACTATCTAAAGGCGTCTGATGTTATCCGTTATTTGATTACGTAAAACCGTTTTTTTTTTGCCGCTTATCACTTTTCGTTATTTTAATGTGATTTATATCCTCACTTTAATACCGCTATTTTAAATCATATGCAAGTCATTTGTCTGCAAGACGAGGCCTTCTAAGCCCTAATAGACAAGGTTGTTAAGCGGATAAAAAAGCAAAAGCAGTTCAGTGAAGACACGTGGATCGCGAGATACTAAACTATGCTCAAACTCTGTATTACATCCAAGACGACCCTTCAAAAGCTGCGGGACGAAGATAAAACCCGCTTCTCTCAACCGGAAAAAAAGCTGATTTTATATGATACCAGGTCTATTGATGAGTATCTGGAAAAACATGCAAAGGACACTTTTTAATAATACAACTAATTTATATGGAGGCGGATAAACTATACACCAAAGGGTTTAATGATGGCTTTTTATTGGCTGAGCATGCCCCTGCGCTGGTGCAAAAACTCACACCATCGCTCACCCCTGCCAACGATTATCTTGATGGCCTTCTGGCTGGAACACGGGAGTTCACCCTGGAACAGGCAAAGCAGCAGTTACGAGAACTTGCACAACTGCGCAATAAAGGGTTGGAAGAGCGTAACCTTGACAGAGAGTAGGATTTCTACGTTCTACTTGATTCTACCTTTCTGGGTACTTTATTTTCTAAAGGACAAAATCCAGTTTTGGTATTGACAAATTCAATAATCTACGATGTTATTCGTGTGTTAGCAAGATCGCAAATCAGCCTGGCGATTTGCATTTTTAATTTCATTTAGCCCTCATTTTCGAGTTCACTTTCACTCTCAAAAGAAAATTCATCTTCAGGTACTTCGGTGGCTTCCATCGGCAATAAGCTTTCCAAATCTTCTAAGTTTCGGACATGCTCAATATCCCTATCCATTTCCCGCGACTGTTCGCGTATTGCCTGTAACTCCTTTAGCTCCGCTGTTTCCTGTAGATTCTTTGCCTCGTATACTTGTTCTTGTATTTCTTCATTAAAGCCAATCCGGGACAACCGATAGTTGTTTTCTTCCAGAGATAAATCGGTAAATCGGCCTGTCCTAAAATACGGTGATTGTATTGGCACTTGTTTTTCAACTGACTCTTCCTGTAAGATTGTGATTTTTACTGTTTCTTCAATAGTCTTTCGGTTGCGATGATCTTGCTCTATATCGGTCATCGTTATTTCAAGCGATTTCTTTAGTTCTGCTAAAGCAATTTGTTTTGCAAGTCCATGCCTTGGCAAGCTTGAAAGCTGTGGAAAATGTATCTGTTGGAAAAAATCGAGTTCTTTCTTGATCGATGCGAATTCTTTATTAGATAATCTGGACGCCTTTCCTGAAATTGTAGAACCTGACACACAGCAGTGCATATGTAAACTGTCTGTGTTTTCGTGCTTGGCAAAAAGAAAAAGGTTTTCTTCACCACGCAGTTGGATAAATCGATTTGCAATAGACCGTAACATATCATCTGTAATAACCTTAGAATCTTCGTGGTTAAATGCCAAAATTGTATGGTGTATTGCTGTTTGCCGGATGCTTTTATGCAGACGGTTAGCCTGGTTAGCTTCGTATTGTTTTGCAAACTCATCAATGGTCTTTCCCCGTAAGTTATGCGTGAGAACAAAATGGTTTTTTTTATCAATTTGTTTGTCAGGGTTGGCTGCATAACGCAAGACATAACTAACCAAGGACTTTTCAGCACCCGGTTTGGCAGCCCTGCTTAAATTCTTCAGTATCAACGTTATATGGTTTGAAGCAGTTGGATAATCTTTATTTTATATAACGGGTCGGTTTGTGCCGCTCCAATAAGTAGTTCTTCAAATGTTTTAGGATATTTTAATTGTCTTTCAATAGTATTTTCCACTGACGAGAATAGATACAATAATTCATCATATTGCTCAAGCGGAATTTTTTCGCCCTCCTCTAAATCTTTCAATTTGTTATATACCAGCATTAGCGCCTGGCATACCCCGTTGTACGCGGGTTGGTCAGGAACTAGGTATCTTTTTTCACAGTATGCCAAGACAGAGGCCTTAATAAAATTGGTGAAGCTGCGGCTTTGGCTAAGTTTGGCTTGTTTAACAATTTTGTATTCATCGGCGTTAAAAGATATTTCAAATGTTTTTTGCGTTTTGCGTTTTCCTTTGCGCCAAGCCGCCTTATATTTTCTTATATATATTTTCTTTGCCTCTGAAATAGCCTGTTCATCCCCTGCCAAAATAAATGGTTTGAGATATGCCCGTAGGCCAGCCTTTTTTCCTGTATCTGTTTTCATCAAAACTGCATTAACGGGGGTGTGCCAAAAGGTATTTTACTTACTGGCCGATACGGTGGGAGGTTTGAAAGGTGCCGTAGCCAGTATTGTTTGAAATAAGGGATGACGTCGGTCTTTATTGCTTTTTTGTTCCCGATGAAAATAAGGAGTTGCTCCAATTCGTGTATTTCGTTTGCGGTTAACAAGCTTCGTACATGCCTGGCACTTTTGTCATCTGTATATTCCATCTTCCCCATCAGCGTTTCTAACTCCATTGCAACATTCAGGGCGACACCCGGCATATATATTTTTGTATATGAGTTTTCGCTTATCGCCTTTGAGACAGGTACGCCATACAAGTCCACAAGCTGTGAAGCAGATTGGTATACCTGCAAAATCGAACACGAATATTTTCGTATATTGGCAATTGTTATTTGCAGGTTGTTAAAATAAAGGCTTGATGCCTCATCCAATAAGAATGCTATCGGATACGCTTTTTTATCGCAGGGCCTGCCCATTATTTCTTCAAAAAATTGATCCAAAAAGATGCTTGAAAGCGCGCTGTGGTACCGCATAGTGGTAACGGAGTTGTTGATAAACAACGCTATCCGCTTTGTGCGGAAATCGGCGAAACTGATGCTGTCGTGGCTTGTCAAAAGGGCCACATTCTCATCCTGGCCAAAGTTTGATAACGCTGTTCTGGCAGTGGCTACAACGGAGGAAAGTGTCTTGCTTCCATAGCCCACGAATGCTTTATATTCATTTAAAATTGCGGGGCTTGTCTTTACGAAAAACTTATCAGCCTTTTCTGGTGATGAAATGATCAGAGAGAGCAACACAAAAACGTTTGCCAATGTCTGGTATTCTTTGGGCAATTGTTCCATTACAGCCTGTATGCAAATTGTAATTAACTGCTCTGCGGATGCGTTCCAGAACGGATCCTTGCCACCGTTACCCAAGGCGGAAGTGACGAGTAATTTTGAAATTTTCTTTATCGACGATATACCAGTAACCCTCATAAGCGGGTTGTATCCTTCAATTGGGTTGTTATAATTTAATACCTTTATTTCATAACCTGCTTGCAGCAATGCACCGCTCGATTTTAAGAGCAATTCTCCGCTGGGGTCATTAATGATAAAATTCCAATATTTTTTCATTCGTAAAATACTGGGTATCAAAATACCCGATGTTTTGAAATTACCTGACCCGCCTGTTACTAAAACGTGTTTAAAGCTATCGTCTATCGTTAAACATTTACGGCCATTTACACAGTATCCGTGGTGGGAGGTTGAAACAACGTCATTCTCATCTAAAAAAGATGCGTTGTAGCTCGTACTCTGCGGTTGCTTTTTTTCGGGTAAAAAAACAGCAGTTATCGCGATGATAACCGCTGCTGTAATTAATGTGATGATCATTTATCTGTTAATTTGTTTGTTATAAAACTGCCAGATCGCCAAAGCAGAAAACCAATACCTTTAATTAATCCAAATATCAGTAGCAGTGTGATAATACCGATACTTTTAAATAACATGCCTATATAATAAAAAAGCGTAAGCCTTGTTGATTGTTTGTTCATGGTGCAGAAGTTTTAATTGTTGAAGTCACCTCTATGCTTGCACCTTTTGCTTCAAGCAGTTTTTTATAAGCAGCTGCCATTGTATTGAACCGCATATCATCAACACGGTTGATTGGCTGGTAGCAAAACACTACATGGATACCCTGCAAGTTTGGAGGCAGCGGGTAGTAAGCTTGCAACTTTTTTACTACTGTCTCAATAGTTAAATTTTTAAGGTTTGTATAGGCATTAAAAGCGCTACTTTTTTCGGCCAAATCGCTGAATATCAACAAATACCTTGTACCGTTAACGCTTGCAAGCCATTCGAGTTGGCGGCAAATGCTTATATAGCATTCCGAATACGTAAGTGATTTACTGCTGTCAAACTGATTATACAACTGTGTAAAGCTTTGCTTGGCTTCAGTGTAGAACTGAAGCACACTCCGACTACGATACTGTGGGTCATCCGTAACATTGTGGCTGTTTGTGGTTGCGACATCTGGCAGATGGGCACTAAATAAAGGAGTTGTTTGCAAATTTGTAATTGGCGAAATGTGGAGTGATGCTTCTATATCTGGGGTAGTTTCCAAATGAAACAGCGGCAATGTAGTACCTGCTGAAGGCCATAGCTTTTTGGGGTCTGTAAAATCTACGACCATCGCTATAGCTATGCCTGGCGATGGTTTATCTCCAGATAGGCCACTACAGGCTGCCAGCAGTACCATAGATAAACAGGAGAATGTGGTTTTCATTATTTTTGTTTTTGAGTTGTAAAATGTAGCTCATCTTCGTAAGCCGGTGTTGGTTCATCAAGAAAATGCTCAGGCACTGCACTGTTGTACTTCGCAAAAGTCTGTTTGTATGTTTTGATGGCAGAGTCGCCTGTTTGTTTAGCCCGTGCAATTGCTTTTTGGCCATATTCAAAGGCGTGGCGGCCATCGCGTTTTTGCTGGAGTATATTTGTTGTAAGCGATTTTGCCCAATTTTCTAATTCTTCCTTTTTTGCTTTTAACTCGCAAATCTTCTTGCAACATATTGTATAGGCTTCTTCTTGGGCTTCTTCTTCCTTGCTTTTCCAAACAGCCAATGCAAAAGCCTGTACCATGAAAAACAGCCCAATGCTCAAAATAAATATTGGAAACCATGCATGGGTAATTGGCTGTTGTGTGCCATCAAGCGATGTATTGACAACACTGCTTATACTGTGAATCCGCATACTGGTCACAGTATAAAATATTAGTATTGCGCCAATCGCTACTAACCCGCCCCGCACCAAGCGGGTACCTTTATCAAGATGCTTTAGTATAAAAGGCGCACTAACCTTATGGCTTAGACCAATAATAAGCGCCAACGAAAGGGCGAGGGTTACAGAAGTAAACCAGGGGTATTCCACACGGTAGTTCAAGAAGCTAACACTACAGTCTAACAGCGCCGCGATGATGGCAAGCGGCATTAGCCAATTACCGTATTTGGTTTTAAAGGGGTTAAGTGTGTATCTACGTTTTTCTTGCTCCTTTTCATCAATCTGTTTTTGTACTTCGCTTGCATCCCGGTTCATTGCAGCAGATTGCTGCTGTACTACCTGTTCGCCTTCCCTCGTACTTACAACATTTGCGGCAATTTGCAGCTTATCCTCAATAAAATGTACAGCCTCTTTTACCTTACTGTAAACATAGTCGTATATTTTTACTCGCACTGCTATTGCGGATGGTGGCGCTGCTTGCTGACCGTCAAGCCGCCCCTCTATTTGGGCATACGTTTGCAGATGGTTTTCTAACCCCTGCAAATAGCTCTCAATGCCTGGGTGCGAGAAACTGTAATGCGTGAGTGTGTTTAATTGCATGTTTTTATTTTTTTAGTGGAAATTTTTTTTTATCTCTTTGCTAGCGCGGCTTCCTGTGTTGCCATACAAGGGAGTTGGCTCTTCTGTATCAGGAGATTCAAGGCTTTTAAACTCATTTAGGAAATATTCGATATCTGCAAACCTTAAGCTTCCCAACAGAAATTTAGCTTTTTGTCTATCAGTCAACCCAGCCCACGCATTACTCTTTTCTGCTACTGGTTCGGCAACCTGAGTTAAAGGAGATTCGTCTGTCATGTTGATGTATTTGAGTGTATGTAAAATAAAAATCCGGCCCATCTTGCGATGACCGGACGCCCAAATACTATATAAATAAATATAGGTTGACACTGAAAACCAGCATGTTATAGTGGTTTCAGTGCCTGTGGACGTCCAGGCCATTGCCGTGTACTGCGCCTCTTATCTCGCAGTACCGGCTTTTTTATTTGTTGATTCTATATAAACCCTGTTGGATATTTCATTAACTTTTATTAAATTAGGTTGCAAGCTAAGACTAGAAGAAAAGCTCTGCCGCGCGCGCATTTGCGCGCATAATCTTTTTTTTATGGACGAGAAAATTATACTTCAGCAAGAGATAGTTGAGGGCATTAAAGGAAAATTTCGGGAACGAAAGCCCAACGAATCCTACTCAATTCAAAAGTTGATAGATGACATAGATTTGTATGTTAAAAATGCCATAGATATAAATAAAGAAATCCGTGCGACTTTCTTAAATGCTGTAAAAGGGAGAATAAAACCAGATACCATCAAGCGAGCATTCAACGAGAGAGGCGACGAACCAGGTGGTATAGCAACAAAAAATAATCCATTCTTGCACGAGCTTTTATGCCAATATGGATTTAATAATACTTACGAGAAGACCCTAGAAACCATTGGGCTAAAGGCGAATAAAAACATCATACCGCAAAATTTACCTCAATGCATATTACTGATCAACCAAGATCTGTTTACAAGGGAAACAATTACAAACTCGTCCATTCTAAAAAAAATAACAGTTGATTACTACTTGCGGTTTAACAATATGTCAACAAATCTAATGCGGGTAGTAGCTAATGATATTTATATTAAACCTCCAGATATCCTCACCTTTAAATCTGAGGAAGTAGTTTTAAATACTTCTATCAAAGATATTCTCGCCAAGGCTGACAAATTTTTTCCAATATTAATAAAAATACTCGCAGCCGGAGGGACTGGGAAATCAACTCTGTTATTCCATTTAGCAAAGCAGGTTCATCAGGAATTTCACACCATCTATATTAGAAAAATAGAGCCAGGCGCTATTTTTGACTATGTAAGAAGTGCTTTTAAATACGACAAAAGGTCATTAGTCATACTGTTAGACGATATATCCACCGACGAAAATAATAAAGAGCGGTTGGCAGAATTAGGAGAAATAATATTAAGTCTTTCATCTACAATTCGAATTGCTTTAATTATTTCAGAAAGATCGGCAAGGTTTGTAAAACTAAAACAGCGGAGCGACTTTGAAAAGCCGTTTATTGGGTATATCTATTCTGTTCAATACTCAACCAAAAGATTACTAAGTGATATTTTCAACAAAATATTCCAATGTCTACAGAATGAAACTCAAAGCAACAATATTCTTTCACAGACAGAGGCGTTTAGTATTTTTACACATGAAAAGTTTGAAAGTCTTGTTGATCGCACTTTTCATTTCTT
>CAZRDD010000206.1:0-8542 GCA_964598675.1 uncultured Parafilimonas sp. | reverse complement strand
TTGGGCTGATCAGTAAAAAAGATGTTTCCTTTCTTATCAACGGCAGGGCCTTCGGTAAACGTAAACTGGCGGGAAACCAGTACGGGCTTTGCGCCCCTCGCAATAAGTGAGGTGCTTTGCTTGCCGCTTTTCCCCGCCTGCGCCATTACTTTGTTACTGTTAACAGCCGTAAAAGCCACTATTAGTATTATTAAACATATAACGATGCGCCTTGTACCAATATTTTTTGGGAGATCCATACAGTTTTTTTTGAAAGGACTATTGTTGATAATGCCATGCAAATTAAATGACTTACACCAAACACTTTGATGAGTTTAAACTGATGTTGAAACTTTGTTATACCGCTGTGCTTTGTTTTTTCGTTAATACATAAACTGTTACTTTTAAGCATTAAAGCAATTATTCTATGCGTTTATTTATTTGTTTGCTGGGTGTTTTTTTAAGTGTATCAACTTTTGCACAGGACGACCTGCCCGATTACCGCAGCAAGCGCGATTTTTTACTTAAAATACAGGAGAAGGATATACAGGCCGATGTGGCCACTTTTACCCTGGCGGGCATTGATATAAACAATGGCAAACCTCCTATTGCATCTGTGCCGGTGAAAGATTTTGGTGATGATTTTTTAACCTTCGACAGCGGCAATGTAAAAGTTACCATAACAACCGATGTGTTCGACCCCTCAAAACACAAGCTTCAATACAGCGATAAATATTTAGTACGTATTGACACAAAGCCTTACTTTGGACATTACAGCAAAGTGCCAAAAAGAAATATTAAGTCTGTCTCCGTAGTTATTGATAATGATACTGTTTACATTCCCCCTGCGGCGTATGTTGATTTATACGATGCCTCTTTAACCTATACCGAAAATGGCGAGAAAAAGTCGCTGGATGGCGTATTTTATTCCGGTACCAAGCAGGCCCCGGTTAAAAATGTTTACGTTTACCTGCTCTGTAACGATGGTATGGGTGGGTACGAGGTTACCTGGGTAATACGCGATAAAAAATTTTACCGCCGCATTTTAGATTTTAATATCATAAAAAACTAACTGCAACGGCAACAAAGTAATGGATTGCAGCAGGTTTACGTAACGCACATGTGTTGAAAAACTTACCTGCGTGGCGCATAACAATCTCTCCCCTAACTCCGTTATATTTGCCTTTGCAAGAGTATGGCAAACAGTTTAAAAAAGAAAATACCGCCGCCGCCCAATCCCGATGAGCTAAAGCCCGAAAAAGAGGCCGAAGTTACCGTATCGGAAGTGGTTAAAGATGAGCGCACCACCAAAATAGCAGGAGCAGTCTGCCTGCTTATAACCGCGTTTTTGGCAGTGTCGTTCACGTCTTATTTTTTTACCTGGCAAAACGACCAGGATAAAGTTTTCCAGTTTACCGATGTGTTTAGGGATGGTGTTAAAGTAAACAATACCATGGGTGTACTGGGGGCGTATTTTGCCCACCTGTTTATATACAGTGGCTTTGGTTTGGCCAGTTACCTGTTTTGTACCTTCTTTTTTGTATTGGGCGTAAACCTGCTGTTTGGCAAAAAGGTATTCAGCCTGGTACGCAACATAAAATATGTGCTGGTAGGGCTGGTAGTATTAAGTATAACTGCTTCGTTTTTTACAACTGGCAGCGCATTTTCGTGGGGTGGTGCCGTTGGCGAACTAATGACGGAGTGGCTGGTAAAATGGATTGGCAGCACAGGCACGGGTGCTGTATTGTTGGTGGCTGTGCTCAGTTATATTATATGGCGTTTTAACCCAACTTTCCGCTTGCCGGAACGCAAACCGCGTGTTAAAAATATACCAGTACCCGTTGCGGCAAGTGCTGCGCCTGTGGCACCGGTGCCCGTTAAACAACAGCAACCTTTACACCAGAACACAGCTGGTTTTGAAGATGAAGACGATGATGAAGACGGTTTGTTTGTGGAGCCAATGCTTGTACGCTCCGACAACAACAGCCCTTTGCAGGACGATGCACTAACACATAACAATAAGCTTAAAAACGACAGCCGTGGCGTAGTGGTAATATTGCCAAAACAACAGGCAGAAGAACCCGACCCGCGCATTGCTTTTGAGATAATAGAAAGAGATATTCCCGAAACAGAGGAAGACCTTACCAAAGATGAATTGGCCGATATGCACGGCCTGCCGCTTGATGTTGAGGAAGAAGAACTGGAGGAAATTGAAATGGTGCAGCCAAAACCCAAGCCCGCACCTGCCGGTAACAAAAAAGAAGAACTTAAAATAAAGTTTACCGACAAAGTAGATATTGAGCTGGAAATGCAGCACCGGCACGAAGACGAGGAGGTGGAAGAAGTTACGCCCAAAGGGCCTGAAATTAAAGCAGGCACCTTGTACGACCCCTTGCTGGACCTGAGTAATTATAAGTATCCTGTGCTGGAGTTGCTTGAAACACACGGCAGCGAAAAAATTGTACACGACCCCAACGAGCTTGAGGCCAATAAAAACCAAATTATTGCCACCCTTAAAAACTACGATATTGCTATACAGCGTATTGCCGCAACCGTTGGCCCTACGGTAACGTTGTACGAAATTGTACCCGCGCCGGGGGTGCGCATAAGCCGTATTAAAAATCTTGAGGACGATATTGCCCTTAGCCTGGCTGCACTGGGTATACGTATTATTGCCCCCATACCCGGTAAAGGCACTATTGGTATTGAAGTGCCTAATGTGCGCAAAACGGTGGTGAGCATGAAAACCCTGCTGGCAAGCGAAAAGTTTCAAAACAATGCTTTTTCTCTACCGATAGCTATTGGCAAAAAAATTGACAACGAGAATTTTATTGTTGACCTTGCTGCCATGCCACACTTGCTAATGGCTGGTGCAACGGGCCAGGGTAAATCCGTGGGTATCAACACGTTACTGGTTTCATTGCTGTATAAAAAGCACCCGGCTCAACTAAAATTTGTATTGGTTGACCCTAAAAAAGTAGAATTAAGCCTTTATCGCATCATAGAAAAACACTTTTTGGCCAAACTACCAGGCGAAGAAGAAGCCATTATTACCGATACCAAAAAGGTAGTACATACGCTTAATGCGCTGTGTACTTTAATGGATATAAGGTACGACCTGCTAAAAGAAGCGGGGTGCCGTAATATTAAAGAGTACAACGAAAAGTTTATAAAACGCAAACTCAACCCGCAAAAAGGGCATGAGTACCTGCCATTTATTGTGCTGGTAATTGACGAGTTTGCCGACCTTATAATGACCGCAGGTAAAGAGGTGGAAATGCCTATTGCACGCCTTGCACAGCTTGCACGTGCGGTAGGTATACATTTAATTATAGCCACGCAGCGCCCATCGGTAAATATTATTACAGGCACTATTAAGGCAAACTTCCCAGCCCGTATTGCGTTTAAGGTTTCGTCTAAAATTGACAGCCGCACCATTTTAGATGCTGGCGGTGCAGAGCAATTGATTGGTAAAGGCGATATGCTGATAAGCTATAACGGCGAAATAACCCGCCTGCAGTGCGCCTTTGTTGATACCCCAGAAGTGGAGCATGTTTGTGAGTTTATACAGGAGCAGCAAGGCTACCCCGACGCATACAAATTACCCGAATACGTGGATGAAAAGGAAAGCGAGGGTAAAGATTTTGACCTTGCAGATAAAGACCCCTTATTTGAAGAAGCAGCAAGGTTGATTGTGCAAAACCAGATGGGCAGTACCAGCCTTATACAGCGCCGCATGAAATTAGGCTACAACCGTGCAGGCCGCCTGATGGACCAGCTTGAGCAAGCCGGCATTGTGGGCCCTAACCTGGGCAGTAAGGCAAGGGATGTACTTATTAAGAATGACGGGGAACTTGATGAAATACTGGATGGCGTTTAATTGGCATTCAGCTTACTACAGGCCGGTTACACCGCCCTGTATTCGTTTAATTTATCCAATTCAAGTATAGTGGTATCCCCATTGCCACTTTCGCGGTACATGGGTACAAACTTCGCATTAAATTTTATCTCCTCGTAGGTATATGATGTGCGCTGCAGCACCAGGCTTGAGTAAACATCATCAAAACCTCTTATCAATACGTACAATTCCACGTCAGCCGTTTTCATATCCTCCCATCCAAACCCAAACAATGGGCTTTGCTCATCAATTGGGTGTACAACGGTAAAATTCAGCGGCAGACTGTCTGCACGGCTGCGTTCTAATGGCAGGGTATAAAACTTATATACCAGTTTGCCATCCTCCGGCACCTGCAGGCCAATGGTTACCGTTAGTTCTACATTGGTAAGTACATGGTTATCTTTATAGGAGGCAAAACGGAACATGATGGCGGTTTTATCCTGGTAGGGTGCTATAAGCGCATGATCGCTGAAAACAAGGTATGCTTTGGGCTTTGAAAAACGCCCGTATATTAAACCGGTGGCAATGGCAAACGATAAAAAGCCAGTAAGCGCCTCAATTGAAGCCACAAAATTAGCACCATCCCCCACAGGGTTTACGCGGCCATAACCCACCGTGGTAAAGGTTTCCGTACTAAAAAAGTATATCTCCTTAAAACGCTCCCAGTTGGTCTTTGCTATCATACCACCCAGTTCACCAAAGCCAATCAATTCATATACTCCCGTAAAAAGCAGGTTAATGGTAAAATAAAACAGCAGCACCACCATTATAAATTTCCAGCGCGGCATATTAAGCATCTTATGAAAAACGCTGAAGCGGTCCCAAACTGCCATGCCCTCCTTACGTATATTAAAGGTGCCATCCTTATTAATAAACCGCCCTCCTACCGTATTGGTATTGCTGCCAAAACCGGTATCATTATTACTTTTTATAGTTGTACTTACGCGCTTGTGTGTTGCCATAACTGGTTTAGTAAATAAAAGGTAAACAGGTTAAAGATATACTTTTTTGGCAAAAAATACAGCAACAGCAAACCGCAGGTACATCGTTTCAAAAGCATGAAACCGGGCATACTGCATTGATCAAATTTGAAAATGAGAGAACTTGAAAATTTGAAAATGGGCATAAAAACCGATATCCACATTCATCAGTCCCGGTTCGCACCTTCACTAACTAATAATTTAGCAAAGGCCCCAACTGTTTAATTGTAAATTTGTTATCAATTAAAACAAACTGATTATGATTGAAACCAAGGCCTACGCCGCATATAACCCTTCAACGCCATTAGCCCCTTACGACTTTAGCCGCCGGGCAGTTGGCCCGCACGATGTACATATTGCCATACAATATTGCGGTGTTTGCCACTCCGACCTTCACCAGGCCCGCGATGAATGGGGTGGTTCAATATACCCTATGGTACCTGGCCACGAAATTGTAGGCACGGTGGTTGCAGTGGGCAGCCATGTAAAAAAATTTAAGGCAGGCGATATAGCAGGTGTTGGTGTTATGGTTGACTCCTGCCGCGTATGCAACCATTGCAACCAGCAGCTTGAGCAATATTGTGTGGAAGGTATGACAGGCACTTATAACGGCCTTGAACGCGACGGCAAAACCATTGCACAGGGCGGCTACTCCACGCAAATTGTAACAGACGAAAGATATGTTTACAGCATTTCCCCAACGCTTGACCTGAAAGGCGTGGCCCCTCTGCTTTGCGCAGGCATCACCACCTACTCGCCCCTGCGTTACGTTAACGTAACCAAAGGTACCAAAGTGGCCGTAGCAGGCCTTGGCGGGCTTGGGCACCTGGGTGTGAAATTCGCCGTGGCGTTAGGTGCAGAAGTAACCATGCTAAGTACCTCCCCCTCCAAAGAAGCAGATGCTAAAAAGTTGGGCGCACACAAATTTGTGCTTACCACCGACAAAGAGCAGATGAAACAGCACAAAGGCTACTTTGATGTAATATTAAATACTGTTGCGGCCACACACAGCTACGAGACTTATTTGAACCTGCTGGGGTTGAATGGCAAAATGATTATTGTGGGCTTACCGCCAAAAGCTTCAGAACTGCCAGCTTTCAAAATGCTGGAAAACCGGAGGAGTATTATTGGCAGCATGATTGGCGGCACTAAGGAAACACAGGAGATGCTTGATTTTTGTGCGGAGCACAACATTGTTGCAGATGTAGAACTGATTAACATGCAGGATATTAATGAAGCTTATGAACGCATGTTAAAAAACGATGTGAAGTACCGTTTTGTAATTGACCTGGCTTCGCTAAAGTAAGCTGATATTATTAAGACTGTATAAAAGCAAAAAGCCGTTCTGCAAAAACAGAACGGCTTTTTAGTATAAAGCAATTTACGCTTAGTTAAACAAATACCTCAAACCAAATTGCATCTGCCAACGGGAAAGGATGCTTGCATCGTTTTTCCAGGTAGAAGTGTAAGGTGTTGTAGTACCACCATTTTGGAATGGGAAAGAGAAGATTGGTGTTGATACGCCATTAACGGTATTAACTTTATCTACTTTAAGTAAGCTGGTAACATTAGGCACCTGGTATAAACCCCAGTTTTTGTTAAGCAGGTTACCTGCATTTATAAGGTCGATGGTAAAACGCAGGGTGTGCCTGTTTTTATCCTTGGTAGTAAAATAGAAATCCTGTGTAAGGTTCAGGTCAAGCCTTTTAAACCATGGATAAATCAAAGCATTGCGTTTTGCGTAATCGCCGCGGTGCTTGTTTAAATAGCCGTCCTGCTCAATAAAGCTTTCTAATTGCTGGCCAATTTGTGTTGGTGTACGTGGGTCGGCAACGGTTGTTGTTACGGCAGCACCATTAACATAGGTAACTACTTTAGTTGCAGCGCTGGCTTCTAACTGGCCGTTGGCAACGTAGTTGTTTATATCAGATGCGGTTGGTATATACAACAGGTCGTTTGATGTATTACCATCGTGGTTTAAATCTCCGTTGTATACATAAGAGTTTACACCATTGGGGGCAGCTTCAAACAAAGCGCCAATTGAAGTTGCAAAATGCTTTGCGTATTCTTTTCTGTAATATGCAGAAATAATAATACGGTGAGGCAGGTATGAATTTGAGTAACCAAGTTCATCGGAATTTGGATTGCCGTAAACAGCTTTAGAACCCCACATGGTAGCAGCAGTTGAACCGCCCACCATAACATCTTTAGCCTGCTGATAAGTATAAGCTGCGTTAAGGTATAGGTTACGGAAGGTTTTTTGTACCTGCAGGGTTAAGGTATAAGCATAGCCCCTGTTGGTATTCTTCATATATATGGCATTACCTATGCTGGGGTTGTTAACCGCAGATGTGCCGCCCAAAGGATAAACAGCAGTTGTTTTATAATAAGGCCTTGTTAACCCGTTACCATCAACTATGTATGAAGTAGGATTAGGCAGGTTAACATTTTGAAAATAAACTGCGTTTACATCTTTGGCAATTGTACCTTCTAATGTAACTACAAAATTATCAGGCAACTTTTGGTCAACAGCAAGGCTGGCTTTAAGTGCCTGAGGGAATTTAAATTTAGGATCTGTAACGTTTAAACTGTAAGATTTGCTGAGGCCACCAGCAGATGTGGTAAGCTGGCTTCTGTAAGCATTAGGGTCTGCATTAAACATGTAACCTGTACCGTTGCTGATAGACCCAAACAAAGCCATACCGCTGTTGCTGGCCTGGTTGCTTATCCATACAAATGGCGGAGGGCCTGCAAATAAACCGGCACCGCCACGTACTTGTGTTTTCTGGTCTTTAAACACATCCCAGTTAAACCCTATGCGGGGCGAAACTAACAGGCTTGTTTTAGGGCCCTGGCCCGTGTTAAGATGTGTGCCGTTATAAAACTGTGATAACGTGTCTACAACCGGGTTGTAAAGGAAGGTATTCTGGAAAGCGGCAATATCAAACCTTATACCATAAGTAACGGTAAGGTTTGGTTTTACCCTCCATTTATCCTGGGCAAAAAAGCCATATTCCTGGTCTTTAGGCCCAACCAGCGGGAAGGAGCCATCACTCTTTAAACTTGCTGAGAGGTCGTACCGGGCAGCAGCTTTAATGCCATTAAGGCTTGAGTAGAAATCGGCCAGGCTGTTAAAACGGTATACACCTTCATAAGAGGGCGAAAAGCCATTTTGATATTTCTTGAAAGAATTTTGAGTACCTACGGTAATTTCATGGCTGCCTACATAAATATTAAAAATGTCGTTTACCTGAAACACATCAGTATTCAATTTATTGCCGTAAGTATACTGCTCATAGCCGAATGAAGTGAAAGGGTTGCCATTACCATCAAGTATATCAACCAATGGCATGTACTGGCCAGCAGCTTTGCCGGTTGTTTGCATTGATGATAAAGAAGAACGGTAATCCCTTAAAGCGGTGTAGCCAACCTGTAGTTTATTAGAAACTCTTTTGCTAAACCTGGTATTTAACTCGGCTATAAAAATGTTGAAGTTGTTGTTGATGGTATAACCACTGCCATAAAATGGCATGGCGTATTGGCCGGGTGTGCGGCCGTAACTTGAGTTTACGGAGCCGCTGTTGCTGGCTTGCACATCCCTAAAGGTTTTGAGGTAATTGTATTTTACCGTCAACGTATTGTGGCTGTTTATGGTCCAATCTACTTTTACAGTTAATTTGTCGCT
>CAZRDD010000205.1:0-8549 GCA_964598675.1 uncultured Parafilimonas sp. | reverse complement strand
GACCCTCTGCTTGTAAGGCAGATGCTCTAAACCAGCTGAGCTAAACTCCCTTTTTCCGTTTCGGGAGTGCAAAGATAAGGGTGGATTTATTTCTGCCAAATTTTTTTTTAAAAAATCCTGCATTTTTTTTCAAAACAGCTATTCCTCCCCTTCTTCATAGTTATACGCATCCTCGCTGTTAAAATAGGTATCGCGCCATTTTTTAACATCCGCATCGTCAAGCAGTTCCACAATATCAAATATGGGGTCGCTCTTGCGTTTCCATTCCATATGCACGGTGTCTTTATACTGGCATATATACATGGTGGTGCTGGTAACTACTTTAACCTGTAACAGGGTAAGTGCGGGGCTGCTTTCGTGCTCCTGTATCAGGTAATAACATTCTGGTTCAAGTAACGAATATGAATACATAATTTTCTCCTCCTCTCTTTTTAAAGCTTCATTTTCTATTATGCCGGTCAATTTTTTATAAGCGGTTTGGGTATGGTACCTGGCGGTGCGTACGTTATTTTAAGGTGTTGGCAGGCAGCAAATATAAAAAACTGCTGCAACCTGCGGGCGGGTGGTTTGGTTATTTATTTGTGAATATGGCCCGTTTGCGGTTTAACAGCCTGCTGCTTTGCGTTGCGCATACTGCCAAGCCCGCGGGGCGGTTAAATGTTGCTTATACCCTTACACAGCTTAATTAAGCTGTACGGTGGGCAGGCGGTACAACTGGCCATCGTACACAAAAAGCTCCTCAATATCGTACGTCCAGTATTTGTACAGGGGGCTTTTGCCCAGGTACTTATCTGCCTCTTCTTTGCTGTTGGCGTTAATGGTTATCCACACGGTTTGCGATTCCATGCTTACCACGTAACTATCCACCACATTTTTGTTAATGAGGTAGTTGATGTACGTACGGTGCGGAGGAACAAGGTTCATAAACTGTTCATCCATTTCAAAGCGGATTATGGCCTGGTACTTCTTCATACGCCTGTATTGTTTTTTACTACCAACAGGCAAGCATCCATCGTTATTGCAGCACCCAATCAACCTGCTGATTGGCCCACTGCGCACGGTAAGGGGTGGTTACGCGTATATAATTATCGGTATAACCCTCCATCATACCATTTTTTTCAAAAATTTCAAACAGCACTTTACGGGTTTGGCCGTTGTGCTGCTGGGCAAAATACTGCTGCTTTTTGTAACTTAGGTTACGCAGCAGTTTGTTACGCTGTTGCCTTACATGTACGGGTACCACGGGCTTAATTTCCAGCGCCCGGGTGTTATCCCTTTCGGAGTAAGTAAAAACGTGCAGGTAAGATACATCAAGTTGGTGCAGAAAATCAAAAGTTTCCTTAAAATTTTCTTCAGTTTCTGATGGAAAGCCCACAATTACATCAACCCCAATGGCGCAATGGGGCATAAGCTGCTTTATAAGGGCTACCCGCTCGGCATACAGCTCGCGGCGGTAGCGGCGGCGCATAAGGCCCAGTATTTTATTGCTGCCGCTTTGCAGCGGTATATGAAAATGGGGCATAAACTTGCTGCTGCCTGCCACAAAGCTTATAATATCGTTGGTTAACAGGTTAGGCTCGATGGAGGAGATGCGGTAACGCTCTACCCCTTCCACCTTATCCAGGGCCTGCACAAGGTCAAAAAAATCCTGCTCGCCACCGCTGATGGCTGCGGGGCCGGTGCTGGTTCTAAAATCGCCCAGGTTTACGCCTGTTAGTACAATTTCCTTAACGCCGCCCTGGGCCAGCTGCCGGGCATTGGCCACCACGTTTTCAATGGTATCGCTGCGGCTTTTGCCACGGGCCATGGGTATGGTACAAAAGCTGCAGTTGTAATTACAGCCGTCCTGCACTTTTAAAAAGGCGCGGGTACGGTCGTTCATGCTGTAGCTGGCATTAAAGCCGTTTACTTCCTCAATATCGCAACTGCTTATTTTGGTGGCATCGCCTTTGGCCAGTTGCCTTAGGTGCTGGCCTATATTAAACTTTTCGGCAGCGCCCAGCACCAGGTCTACCCCCGGTATTTCGGCTATTTGCTGCGGTTTTAGCTGTGCGTAGCAGCCCGTAATTACCACCAAGCCCTGGGGGTTGCGGCGCTGTATGCGGCGCACCAGCATACGGCACTCCTTATCAGCATTATCGGTAACACTGCAGGTATTAATTACATACACATCGGCATCGCCCTCAAAATCCTTTTTTTCAAAACCATCATTCTCCAGCATGCGGCTGAGGGTGGAGGTTTCGGAAAAATTTAGCTTGCAGCCTAATGTATGAAATGCAACAGAACGCCTCTTTTCCATAAGCCTGCAAAGATAAATGAAGTTTGTGAGTTCTGCGTTGCGGGGTTCCCGGTTCTGAGTTTCAGGTTTCAGGTTACTGGTTGCGGGTTGCGGGTTTGATTGTTTGATTGTTTGAATGTTTGAGGAGTTCGCAGGTTTGGACTTGCTGTGGGTTTTCGGTTGCTGGGTTCTGGGTTCTGGGTTACTGGTTGCTGGTTTGAATGTTTGATTGTTTGATTGTTTGATTGTTTGAGGAGTTCGCAGGTTTGGGCTTGCTGTGGGTCTCAGGTTACTGGTTGCCGGGTTCGGGGTTCTGAGTTTCAGGTTACTGGTTGCTGGTTTGAATGTTTGAATGTTTGAGGAGTTCGCAGGTTTGTGCTTGCTGTGGGTTTCAGGTTACACGTTGCTGGTTTGAATGTTTGATTGTTTGAATGTTTGAGGAGTTCGCAGGTTCGTGCTTCGCACCCTGTAACTCGTACTTTTTACTGGTTTGTATTTCGTACCTCGTAATTCGTACTTGCCAAGGTTTTGTATTTCGTACCTCGTAATTTGTACTTGTTCGCAGCTTCGTACTTACTACGATGATTTGGCTTTGTAGGTTTCGTAGGCTATTTTGGTAATTATTTTGTCGAGGTCGTGCGCGGCGGTTACCAGGTGGGCTACGAGGCTTTCTTTTTCCTCCAGCGATATATCGGTGCTTTGTATAAGGTTTATTAACCCCATCATGGTTGAAAGGGGGGCACGTACCACATGCGATTGCATCCAGGCTATTTCGCTCAGTTTTTTGTTTTTTGCTTCTATGGCCTGCTGGTGTTTTACCCTTTCGGTAATATTGCGGAAATAAATTGACAGCCCCCCGCCGGATGCAGGAAACACGCTTACATCAAACCAGGTTTCTACCTCCTGGTTGTATATTTCAAAATATTGTACTTTTTGCTGGGCCATTGCTTTTTCGTAATACTCGTACGATATTCTGCCAGCCTGGGGCGGGTACACATCCTTCAAGCAGCGGCCCACTATATCTTCGCGCTTTTTCCTCATTACTATTTCTGCCTGTTTGTTCCAGTAGGTTACTACGTAATTTTTATCTATGGCAAAAAAGCAGTCGCCAATACTTTCCAAAATATCATTGCGCTCATCGTATGCTGCCCTTAAAACGCTTTCTGCTGTTTTTTGGCTGGTTACATCACGCTCAATGGCTATCCAGTGCGTAAACCAGCCATTGGCATCGGCCACGGGGCTTACATTAAAATTTATCCAAAAAGGTTCCCCATTTCTTTTATAATCACTCGTGGTAACCCCACACGATTGCCATTGGCGCATTTTTTCACCCAAATCGGCCAGGGCGGCGATATCGCTTTGCGGCCCCTGCAGTATACGCGGGGTTTTACCTATAACCTCTTCGGGGGTGTACCCCGTCATTCGTGTAAAAGCATCGTTTACATAAACAATGCGCGGGCCTGGCAGGTTAAACGGCTCGGCTTCTGTTATTAAAACAGCATCGTTGGCATTGGTAATAACCGATTCTAACAGCTTTAGCCGCAACTCTTCTTCTTTGGTTTTTGTAACATCGCGTAAACTGCCTATCATACGTATGGCCTTGCCATTGGCATCCCTTATTACAAAACCTTTATCAATAACATAGGCATATTCATCATTTGCTTTACGGTACCTGTACTCATCCTCCCAGTTATTGCCGGTGCCATTAATAACGGCATATATTTTTTCAATAACCCGGGCATGGTCGTTTGGGTGCAGGTTTTGTTTCCATAAATGCAGTGCTTCATGCAGGGCCGGGCGGTTGTGGCCAAATATGTCGGTGTAGGGTTCGCCCCAAAAAAGGGTTTTGTTTTCCAGGTCCCAATCCCACAGGGCATCCATGGTGGCACGGGCAGCATACTCAAACCGCTCGTTGCTCAGTTTAAGGCTGTTTTGGGCTTTTACCGTTTCTGTAACGTCAACAACGGTAGATATCATTAAATCCTGCTGGTACAGGGGTATATTTTTTGCATTTACAATTTTTTGTTCGCCAGTGCTGGTGGTAACAATAACGTTTTCCCATACCATACGGGCAGGGTCGCGGCTTTGTATATCGGCTATCACCTGCGCAACTATCCGCTCCCTGTATTGCTTATCGGGGTATACTCTTTCAAAAAAACTTATCAGGTCTTTAAGCTCCTCCATTGGCCACCCGTAAATTTCGCTAAACTTACGGTTCATCAATGTGGCGGTGCCTTCGCTTATGCTGTTAACAGCAATACCTATGGGCAGGTTATCCAATGCTGTTTCTATAAACAGGTTTCGTTGCTGCAAGGTTGTTTGTATGGCTTTTTGCGCAGTAATATCGGCCACAGAGCCAATTAATTGCGTACATATACCCTGGCTGTTAAATACCGGGCTTACTGTTACTATACCTGTTATTATGCCTGCGGGGTAGGCGGTGGTTTCCTCCCAGGTAATGCTTTTTTTGCCATTTATGGCCTTTTGGTAATTGCTTAGCGCTATGCTTAAAGATGGCTGGGCTATAACTTCTTCAACGCTGGCACCTATCACCTGCTGTATTGCCACACCCGTTACCCGCTGAAAAGAGGCATTGACAGACTGAAACCAAAACCGCTGATTATTTTCAACACCCAGTACAAAAATAACATCGTTTACCGTGTTAAAAATAAGCGACAACTGCTCCTGCTGCTTACGCAACTGCTTCAGTGCCTGCTCCTTCTCGGTAACATCAATATTATTGTTTATTGAAAACTGCCTGCCTTTGTAGGTAAACAGCCGGGCATTTACCTGCACATACATCAGTTCGCCATTCTTTTTTAAATGCCTCCAAACCTTATTGTGTTTAAGCCCGTACGCAGCCTGCGATTTAGTGGCTTCTTCAATAAGGGGTACATCTTCGGCGGGCCGTATTTGTTTTATGTTAAGCTGCAAAAACTCCTGCCTGGTGTAGCCGTACGTGGCCACTGCCTCATCGTTAACATCAACAATGTTAAGGGTTTCAAAATCCCACACTATCATTATGCCGGGGCTGTTCTCCAGCAAAAAATCATATTTCTCCTCCAAAACGGCATTGTTTTTTTCAACCGCTGCCAGGCTTACACTTACCTGTGCACCAGGCGCTTCGTTTTTTATGCCTCCCTCTGCCACCGGATGTGTTAGCGCCTGTAAAACACCATCTATGGTTTGTGGCTGGCCTTCTTCATTAAAATTAACGGCACCCGTTACTGCTACCTGTACACCGGCAGCCTGGGTGTTGGAGGTTGTTAAACCTTGTAAAGCTATGCGGCTGCCTGTGGCCACCGCCTGCTGTAATTGCGCCTGCAGGTTTGCCTGGCCTGCCTGGTTAAACAGTTGCAGAAACTGCTGGATGGTTACAGCCTGGCCTGTTTTACAGCCCAAAACGCCACAGGCACCGTTTGACAGCCATACACTGTTGGTTGCAACATTAAACTGCCACATGCCGTTACCGGGCAGCATGTCAAACTGTTCGCACAATGTTTGGTATTGGGGCAATTGCATTAACATAAAGCTAACGACTATTTTTAGAATAATATTTTTTACAGTTTACCTGCCCGGCTGCAACATTAACCTGTAACAAAATTTTCGCATTAAAGTTTTAGAGGGTTTCAGGTTGCTGGTTACTGGTTGCCGGTTACTGGTTTGAATGTTTGATTGTTTGATTGTTTGAGGAGTTCGCGGGTTTCTGGTTCTATGTTCTGGGTTCTGGTTGCTGGTTGCTGGTTGCCGGTTGCTGGTTTGAATGTTTGATTGTTTGAATGTTTGAGGAGTTCGCGGGTTTGTACTTAGTACCTCGTAATTCGTACTTGCTCCAGTGTTTGTACTTTGTACCCCGTAATTCGTACTTGTTTTGGGTTTGTACTTAGTACCCCGTAATTCGTACTTAGCCCTGGTTATGCCGTTTACTCAACCTAACTGCACAGCACACAGCCAAAATAGGGGCTGGCACAATTGCCGCGCTGGTTATCAATTGTATACACTAACTTTATTACACAACAACGCAAAACATGCCGTTAAAAGCCCTGCTGGTGGATGATGAGGACAATAACCTTAACCTGTTGCAGTTTATGCTGCAGCACGATTGCGATGGCGTGCAGGTGGCTGGCATGGCAAAAAACGCACAGCAGGCCCGCCAATGGCTGCAGGCCAATACTGCCGATGTTGTTTTTTTAGACATTAACATGCCCGGCGAAAACGGCTTTACCTTTTTGGCCAGCCTGCCCGTGCAAAACTTTGCAGTAGTTTTTGTTACTGCCTATAATGAGTACGCCCTGCAGGCCATTAAAGCCAGCGCGGTAGATTACATTTTAAAACCGGTTAATATTACCGAGCTTCAACACGCGGTTGAAAAGGTTAAACAGCTTACCGCCAGCCCTGCGGCTGCCATACAAAGCCAGCAATTGCTGCAGCACCTGCTGCAAACCATTGGCAAAAAACAGCCGCCAAAAAAAATAGCCCTTCCGCAGTTGGGCAGTATTAACTTTATTGAGGTAGAGGATGTTGTGTCCTTGCAGGCCGACAGTAACTATACCATTATACACACCAAGGACATGCAGAAACTGGTGGTAAGCAAAACCCTGAAGGATTTTGAGGAACTGCTGGATGATAACCAGTTTGTGCGCATCCATAAGTCGTACATAGTACACCTGCGGTACATAAAAGAGTACAGCACTGCCGATGGCGGTATTGTTAAAATGGCCGATGGCAACCAATGGAGCATCAGCCGCAGGCTGCTGGATTATTTTTTGGAAAAAATGAAAACAAACAGCCTGATGTTTGGGAAGTAAGCAAGTGAATTAGATAGTATTAATATTCAATACCCAAGGATAGCTCTTGATTGATGATTGCGCATTGAAAACATTTTTTAAATATTTAATAATCAATGTTCAATGATCAATACTCAAGGGTAGCTCTTTATTGAAGATTGAGCATTGAAAGCATCTTCTAAATAATCAATGCTCAATAATCAATACTCAATATTCAATAATCAAGGGTAGCCATTGTTTGATGATTGAGTATTGAAAACATTTTTTAAATATTCAATAATCAATACTCAATATTCAATAATCAAGGGCAGCCCTTGTTTGATGATTGAGTATTGAAAACATTTTTTAAATATTCAATAATCAATACTCAATATTCAATAATCAAGGGCAGCCCTTGTTTGATGATTGAGTAGCCAAAATGAAGAAGCAATGAATAATTTTTCTTTACTTAAGCATTGATTATTGGTTGTTAAAACCAACGGTCATTCGCTGCTGTTCAACTTGAACATTGATTATTGAGCATTGATTATTGATTATTAAAACTCTTGGTCAATCACTCGCTGTTCTTTTAATGGAACATTGATTATTGATTATTAAAACCAATGGTCATTCATTCGCTGCTTTTCAACTTGAGCATTGATTATTGAACATTGATTATTGATTATTAAAAGCAATGGTCATTCATTCGCTGCTCTTTTACTGGAGCACTGATGTATTGAAACCATTGGTCATTCATTCGCTGCTCTTTAACTTGAGCATTGATTATTGAACATTGATTATTGATTATTAAAACTATTGGTCAATCATTCGCTGCTTTTCAACTTGAACATTGATTATTAAAGCCAATGGTCATTCACTCGCTGTTCTTTAACTTGAGCATTGATTATTGAACATTGATTATTGATTATTAAAACTCTTGGTCAATCATTCGCAGCAGTTCAACTTGAGCATTGATTATCAAAACCAATGGTCATTCATTCGCTGCTGTTCAACTTGAGCATTGATTATTAAAGCCAGTGTTCAATCATTCGCTGCTCGCTTACCAAAACCAGTACCTATGCGCCTTACGGTTGCTTTTTGCTTGTTTTTTTGCACCGTGCTTGTATGCCATGCGCAGCAGGGGCGCTATACTGCTTTTACGGTAAACGATGGGTTGCCCAGCAATTACGTATACCGCTGCATAGAGGATGACAAAGGCTTTTTATGGGTGGCTACTGATGCTGGCGTGGCCCGCTTTGATGGCAGGCGCTTCCAGGTATTTACCACCAAAGAGGGGCTGCCCGATAACGAGGTGCTGGAGATTGTCAAAGAAAACAATGGCCGTATATGGGTAAGCTGTTTTAAAAAAAGCCCGGCCTGGTTTGATGAAGTAAAAAACCGCTTTATAAACGCCGATGAAGATACCAACCTGGCTAAAGCAAACAACCCAACCACTTACCGTTACATGTTTACGCTGCCCGGCGGGGGCATTATGTATTTTACCG
>CAZRDD010000204.1:0-8578 GCA_964598675.1 uncultured Parafilimonas sp. | reverse complement strand
AAGTCCATGGTCGATGGTCCATAGTCCATGGGAGGAAAGTCCATAGTCGATGGGAGGAAAGTCCATAGTCGATGGCCCATAGTCCATGGTAAAACGAGCACGAGAGGGAGGAGGAAGGTCCATAGTCGATGGTCCATAGTCCATGGAAGAAAGTCCATAGTCCATGGTCGATAGTCCATGGCAAAACGAGCACGAGAGGGAGGAGGAGGAAGGTCCATAGTCGATGGTCCATAGTCCATGGGAAAACGAGCACGAGGGGAGGAGGAATATGTATGCCTGGGGACTCAAAAATTTAAATTGATAAACTGATTGATATTATTCTTTTCATGGGCTGTCAAAAGCTATTGAATTGAACACTTAAACTGTAACACAAAACGTATCGTTCTTAACTATGGACTATGGACAATGGACCATAGACTTGAAACGAAGCACATCAAAATCGCATTGTTCGTTCTATGGACTATCGACCATTGGCTATGGACTTGAAACGAAGCACACAAAAAACACATCGTTCTTCACCATGGACCATCGACTATGGACCATGGACTAAAAGAAACCCATGAGCAAATACGACGCAATACAACAGGCAGCTTACGATGCAAATATGCAGTTGCCTAAATTAGGACTGGTATTATTTACGTTTGGCAATGTTAGCGCGGTAGACCGCACCGAAGGTGTTTTTGCCATTAAGCCAAGCGGTGTGCCTTATGAAGACCTTACCCCCGGCAAAATGGTGATTGTAGATTTTGATGGCAAGGTGGTGGAAGGCGGGCTGCGGCCATCGTCCGACACAAAAACGCATGCCGTGCTGTACAAACACTGGCAGCATATTGGGGGCATTGTGCATACACACTCCACTTATGCCACCGCATGGGCACAGGCACAGCGCGATATACCCATTTTCGGCACCACCCATGCCGACCATTTAACGGTGGATGTGCCTTGCGCGCCACCCATGGATGATGTGATGATACAAGGCGATTATGAGCATGAAACCGGCTTCCAGATAATGAATTGCTTTGAACAAAGGGGCCTAAGTTACCAGGAGGTGGAAATGATACTGGTAGGCAACCATGCGCCTTTTACCTGGGGCAAAACGCCTGCCAAAGCGGTGTACAACAGCGCGGTGCTGGAGGCGGTAGCCCAAATGGCACAGTTAACAGAAAGCATTAACCCTAAAGCACAACGCCTGCAGGATTCGCTTATTAAAAAACATTTTGAACGTAAACATGGCCCTAACAGTTATTATGGCCAGTAAACGGTAGCCCTGCACAGGGCAAACAAAACATACAATATATTAGCCATAAAGCGTAAAAACATTATGTACCGTAGCATTGCCTGCCTTTTTACAGCCTTGTTTATGTGCGCCACAATAGTACAGGCGCAGCCAAACAGCAGCATTGCCGCCACGCCCCCCATGGGCTGGAACAGCTATAACTGCTATGGCTCGGCCGTGCACGAGGATGAGGTAAAGGCCAATGCCGGTTATGTGGCACAGCACCTTAAACAGTATGGCTGGCAGTACATAGTGGTAGATTTTTTATGGTCGTACGATAATCCGCCGGGCAGCACCATAGGCAACCCTTTTCAGCGCAACCTGGAGGATGGCTCCTTTGTGCCCTGGCTAACCATGGATGCGTATGGCCGCCTGTTACCGCAGCCCAATAAATTTCCCTCGGCGTTTGGGGGCAAGGGCTTTAAGCCGCTGGGCGATTATATACACAGCCTGGGCCTAAAGTTTGGCATACACGTAATGCGTGGCATACCCCGCCAGGCGGTATGGGCAAAAACACCGGTACTGGGTACAAAAGGCATTACGGCAGATATGATAGCCGATACCTCCTCCACCTGCGCGTGGATGAACCACATGTACGGCCTTAATATGTTAAAACCCGGCGCGCAGGAATACCTTAACTCCATACTGGCGTTGTATAGTGATTGGGGTGTTGATTTTATTAAGGTTGATGATATTTCGCGCGAGTACAGCACGCTGGAAATTGAGGGCTACAAAAAAGCCATTGACAATACGGGTAAAAATATTGTGCTTAGCCTTTCGCCGGGTGCAACACCGTTGGTTAAAGCGCAGCACCTAACGCAGTATGCCAATATGTGGCGCATGGCCGATGATTTTTGGGATAACTGGAAAGAAATTTTGCAGATGATGCATTTTGCAAAACAATGGCAGGGCATTGGCGGCCCCGGGCACTGGCCAGATTGTGATATGATACAGGCGGGCAAGCTTAGCAAACGCGGCCCGGTGGGCCCGGAGCGCTACAGCCGCTTTACCGAGGATGAATTGTACACGCACATTACTTTTTGGAGCCTGTACCGCAGCCCATTAATGCTGGGTGGCAACCTGCCCGAAAACAGGCCCATTGAAGAAAAACTGTTTACCAACCCCGAAGTAATAGCTGTTAACCAGCAGGGCAGCAGCCCCAGGGAGCTGTATAAAAACGACAGCAGTTGGGTATGGATATCCAATGCGCCGGGCGGCGGCTGGTACGTTGGCCTGTTTAATATTGGTGAGCACGCACATGTTGTGGGCATAGATGCCGCACAGCTTGGTATAAAAACAAAATTCACAGTAAGAGATATTTGGAAACAGGCTGATTTGGGCCAGTTTAAAAAATCGTTCGGGCAAAATATTCCCCCGCATGGTTGTATGCTGTTGAAAGTGGCAGCGGTGAGGTAAGGACGGCAGCGATGATTTGGGACGGGGATTTGGGTGGATGAATGGGAATGGGGTGGATTTATGGGATGGGGGAGATTGAAGACGATGATTGGGGTTGATAGATGAGATTGAGAGGATGGGGTTTGCAGGGATGATAAATAATGACATTGTTGGCTGGATAAGAGGATTGGATTGCCTGGATATGATGTTAAGATTGCTGCATAAAAGCCCCGTAGGGGCGATATGTTAGTAGGAGGAGAGCCCACGAAAGCAAATAATATCGTTAGCCACGTAGTGGCGACATGTTAGTAGGAGGGGGCAGAATGGATGATACGGCAGCGGCCTGCAATTAAAACGGCCATTTGGTAAAAAGAGCTGATGGTATTGGTTGCTGAACGGCGCTTCCACCGCACAGGGGTGCGACGCAACAGCAGCCCAATAGCCATACCAAAAGCTGGCCTCACAAAAAAAACGGATATGTAAACAGCCCCAACAAGCGGAGCGGGGCAAAAAAATAAACTATGAGCAATATACTTAACGCCCCTGTTGGGCAGGGTGGCAAAATTGGCAGCGCTGTTGTTTGGTTTGTTACCGGCAGCCAGCACCTTTATGGCGATGAAACTTTAAGGCAGGTGGCGGAACACTCGCAAACCATTGCAAAGGCATTGAACGAGGCCAGCCAGATACCAGTGCAGGTGGTGTTTAAACCCACGGTAAAAAGCCCCGAAGAAATATACAATGTTTGCGCCGATGCCAATAACGATAAAAACGTAATAGGCATTATTACATGGATGCACACTTTTTCGCCCGCAAAAATGTGGATTAACGGCCTTAAAATATTACAGAAACCTTTACTACACCTGCATACGCAGTTTAACAGGGATATACCCTGGGCCGATATTGATATGGATTTTATGAACCTTAACCAAAGCGCCCACGGCGACCGTGAATTTGGCTTTATGGTTAGCCGCCTGCGCCGCAACCGCAAGGTGGTGGTGGGCCACTGGCAGGATGAAACTGTTTTGCAAACCATTGGCGGCTGGGCCCGTGTGGCGGCTGGCTGGCACGACTGGCAGGGGGCAAGGTTTGTACGCTTTGGCGATAACATGCGCTTTGTAGCCGTTACCGATGGCGATAAAGTAGAGGCGGAATATAAATTCGGGTTCTCGGTAAACACCCACGGCATTGGCGACCTGGTAAAAGTCATAAACGCTATTAGCGATGCGGAAGTGGATGCCCTTATAAAAGTGTACGAAGAAAGCTATACCCTGGCGGCTGGCCTGGTAAAGGATGGCGCACAACGCCAAAGCCTTAAAGATGCAGCCCGTATAGAACTTGGCCTTAAAGCATTTTTACAGGATGGTAACTACAAAGGCTTTAGCGATACGTTTGAAGACCTGCATGGCATGAAGCAACTGCCTGGTATTGCGGCGCAGCGCTTAATGGCGGCGGGTTACGGCTTTGCCGGTGAGGGCGACTGGAAAACGGCTGCACTGGTGCGGGCCATGAAGGTGATGGGTGCTGGCCTTGCAGGCGGCAACTCGTTTATGGAAGATTATACCTATCACCTGGACCCTGCTAATCCGCTGGTATTGGGCAGCCACATGCTGGAGATTTGCGAATCAATAGCCGCCGGCAAGCCAAACTGCGAAATTCACCCGCTGGGTATTGGTGGTAAAGAAGATCCCGTTCGCCTGGTATTTAACGTGGCTGGTGGCCCGGCGCTTAATGCATCGCTGGTAGATATGGGCAACCGTTTTCGCCTGCTGGTGAACGAAGTGGAGGCCGTTGCCCCTGAACACGACCTGCCCAAACTGCCCGTAGCCCGCGTGCTGTGGAAACCTTATCCCGACTTTAAAACAGGCCTTGCTGCCTGGATACTGGCCGGTGGCGCACACCATACCGGTTACAGCCAAAACCTTACCGCCGAAAACCTGGAAGACTTTGCTGATATTGCCAATATTGAATTTGTTTTAATAGGCAAAAACACCAATCTTTATCAGCTAAAGAACGAGCTTAGGTGGAATGAGGTGTATTACAGGGGGCAGTAGGGGTTTTGGGGGGAAGTGTATGTGGAGGGAGAGACATGAATATTGAAAATGTTAATAAGGGTTCATAGTAATAAAGCTATGAACCCTGGTTTTACCTCCGGGTGAACATTGATATAATTGGCAATTAAGTGTAAAAACAACAATAAATTTTTACGCCTTAAAATATTTCTCTTTCTTTACTACAAACAAAAACCGAATCAATAACCATAACGAAACGATTGACCATTTATGAACAAGCTTCTCTTTCAGGACAAACTTATTTTTGTTGTTTACTTTATTATTGTAGCCGGTTATGGTTACTACATTTACCGCAAAAAGAAGAACAAGGTTACCGATACGCACGACTTCTTTCTGGCGGAAGGCTCTTTAACATGGTGGGCTATTGGCGCATCGTTAATTGCATCTAATATTTCTGCCGAGCAGTTTATTGGCATGAGTGGTAATGGTTATGCTATTGGTGTTGCGGTTGCCGCTTATGAGTGGATAGCCGCCATCGCGCTTATTATTGTGGCCGTATGGTTTATACCGGTATATCTTAAAAATAAGATATTCACCATGCCGCAGTTTTTAAAAACGCGGTATAACGAAACAGCGGCCCTCATCATGGCCATCTTCTGGCTGTTTTTATATGTGTTTGTAAACCTTACCTCAATTCTTTACCTGGGTGCCCTTGCCATTAACAATCTTACCGGTGGCGATGATACACAGTTTCATGTTATCATCATTGCGCTGTCCATCTTTGCTGTATTCATCACACTGGGTGGTATGAAGGTGATAGGCTTTACCGATGTTATACAGGTGGCGGTGCTTATTATAGGCGGCCTTGCTACAACTTATGTAGCGTTAACAGTGGTAAGTAAAGCGTTTGGTTATGGCAGCAATGCGCTGGAAGGTTTTAACCAGTTGATTAAAAATGCGCCCGACCATTTTCACATGATATTTGCCAAACCCACCAGCGCCTCATCGCAGCACGAGGTGGATAATTATTTAACAATACCAGGTTTATTAAGTTACGCCGCCGGTATATGGATAGTTAACCTTAACTATTGGGGTTGTAACCAGTACATTACGCAGCGTGCGTTGGGTGCTAACCTGCAAACGGCCCGTAAAGGCATTTTGTTTGCAGGCTTTTTAAAGCTGATGATGCCAGTAATAGTAATGTTACCCGGTATTGCCGCTTATGTACTGCACGAAAAAGGCCTGCTGCAGTCGGAAATGCTGGTGCACAGCACCGATGGTAAAGTAGTTTCGGATAATGCTTACTCTGCCATACTTGGTTACCTGCCCAATGGTTTAATCGGCCTGTCGCTGGCAGCATTAACAGCCGCTATCGTAGCATCGCTTGCGGGCAAGGCCAACAGTATTTCTACCATCTTCACCTTAGATATTTACAAAAAGTATATTAAGAAAGATGCCGATGAACAAAAAATGGTTTGGATAGGCCGTGTAACCATCATTGCAGCCTTAGTAGTATCTATACTGTTAACCTGGAAGGATGCACTGCATATTGGCGGCCAGGGTGGCTTTACGTTTATTCAAAAATATACAGGCTTTTTCAGCCCCGGTGTATTTGCCATCTTCCTGCTGGGTATGTTTTGGAAGCGTACCACCGGTGCAGCCGCTGTAACCGGTATTATAGCAGGCTTTCTGCTGAGTGTGGTGTTTAACGAGTTTGCACCAGCCTGGTTTGGCCCCGATACAATATTCTACACCGCGTACAAAAATGCCAGCGGTGTGTACGAAATACCTTTCCATATATGTATGGGCCTTTCGTTTGGCTTTACTATGCTTATAATGATTGTTATGAGCTTTGCAGGCCCTAAAATAAACCCCAAAGCATTTGTGCTTGACAGGGCTATGTTTAAAGTTGAGCCCGGTACACTGGCTATGATTGTTATAACATTACTTGTTATATCCTTACTGTATGTAAGGTTTTGGTAATACTTAAATAATAAAGTTATCCCGCCCCCGCAAAAAGGCGGGATAACTTATAACCTGTTTTATAATTGTTCAATTGACATTTAAAGAGACTGTATGAAAAAGCTTACCTCACTATTTTCAGGCGCGGCCATGTTACTTACGTCTGCCACGCTTCAAGCGCAGGCCCCTGTGCAGTTAGCGGTTAATGTTAACGCACCGGGCAGCGTTATCAGCAAAAATATTTATGGCCATTTTTCTGAGGACCTTGGCCGTTGCATTTACGATGGTTTTTGGGTTGACCCATCCATAAACACGCCTAAACAAGGCCGCATAAGGCTTGATGTGGTGGATGCCCTTAAAAAAATTAAAGTGCCTTTGCTGCGCTGGCCCGGCGGCTGTTATGCCGACCAATACCACTGGAGCGATGGCGTGGGCGAACCCACCAAACGCCCAAAACGCCTTAACGCCACCTGGGGTATGGTGCTGGAAGATAACAGCTTTGGCACCAACGAGTTTTTGGAGTTGTGCGACCTGATTGGCTGCGAGCCTTACATTGCGGGCAACATGGGCAGCGGAACACCGCAGGAAATGAGCAACTGGATTGAATACCTTAACTACGATGGCAAAAGCGCCCTGGCCGAACAACGCAAACAAAACGGCCACGAAAAACCTTACAAGGTTTCTTTTTGGGGTGTGGGCAACGAAAGTTGGGGCTGTGGTGGTAATATGACCCCCGAATTTTATAGCGACCAGTACCGCAAATATGCCACCTTTTGTTTAAGCTACCCCGGCGCGCCACTTAAAAGAATAGCCAGTGGTGCCAATGGGGATGATTATAACTGGACGGAAGTGTGTATGAAGAGGATAAACAAGTGGGATATGTGGGGTATCTCCATGCACTACTATACGCTGGCAGGGGACTGGAACAAAAAAGGCTCTGCCACACAGTTTGATGAGAAAGATTATTTTAGCGCTGTTAAAAGCTGCCTGCATATTGAAGACCTGGTAAACAAGCACAGCGCCATAATGGATAAATACGACCCTGAAAAGAAAGTGGCCCTGGCGGTGGATGAGTGGGGTATTTGGACAGATGCCGAGCCTGGCACCAACCCTGCCTTTTTGTACCAGCAAAACAGTATGCGCGATGCTATTATTGCCGCCAGCACCCTTAACATTTTCAACAACCATGCCGACAGGGTTAAACTTGCCAGCCTGGCGCAAACCGTAAACGTGTTGCAGGCACTGATACTTACCAATAAGGAAAAGATGCTGTTAACGCCAACCTACCACGTGTTTGACCTGTACAAGGTTCACCAGGATGCAACGTTACTGCCCATTAAGTTTTTTAGCCCTGATTACACAGTAGGTGCGGAAAAAATACCTGCGGTAAATGCCTCTGCCTCAAAAGACAGTACCGGTGCCATACACATAAGCCTTGTAAATGCCGATGCACACAAAGCCATTAAAATAAACGCCGCTATGCCGGGCCTTACTATTAAAACAGTAACCGGGCAGGTGTTAACCTCTGCCAGCTTTACTGACATCAATACGTTTGAAAACCCTAACAAAATAAAAACAGCCACCTTTACCGACTTTAAAGCAGGCACTGAAGGTGTTTCAGTTACCTTGCCGCCATTAAGCGTGGTAGTGCTGGAGATTAAATAGAATAAGATAATTTGAAAATTAGGTAATTTGAAAATTTGAAAATGGAACAGCCTGCGCCATAAAGCACCACAATTAACAAACAAAGCCAGCTTACAAGCTAACCTGAAACGGGAGTTTAGGGCCAGACGAAACTGCGCAAGCAACAGCAGCCCGAACACAAACGTGTTGATACCAACGTATCACGCAACGTGATAAAAGTAAACACGTGCGCTGTTACACAGGGGGAGGGGATGGCCCGGCGAAAACGCGCGGAGCGTTCGGGTTTCGCCTT
>CAZRDD010000203.1:0-8604 GCA_964598675.1 uncultured Parafilimonas sp. | reverse complement strand
GGTAGAGATAGTAGGCGCATAAGTAGACGGGCGGCCAATGCCCAGTTCTTCCAGTTTTTTAACCAGCGAAGCTTCAGTATAACGCGGCGAAGCCCTTGTAAAGCGCTCAATAGCTTTCATCTCTTTAAAATCAAGCTGCTGCCCGGCACGTAAAGGAGGCAATGAGCCTTCCTCTGCATCATCTTCTGCATCTTCCTCATCACGGTCTTCCATGTAAACTTTCAAAAAACCATCAAACTTCATTACTTCACCCTGGGCTGTTAACTCTGCTTTATTGGTTGAAACGTCAATTTTGGCGGTGGTTTTTTCCAGTTCTGCATCCGCCATCTGCGATGCCATCGTACGCTTCCATATAAGCTCGTACAAACGTTTTGTATCAGCATCGTTTACACTGGCATTTTCCATGTAAGTGGGGCGTATTGCCTCATGCGCTTCCTGTGCCGATTCGTTTTTGTTCTTGTATTTTCTAAGCTGTATGTATTTATCGCCAAACTGTTTACCTATCTGCGCTTTGGTATCGGTTAAAGCGGTATCGCTAAGGTTAACACTATCCGTACGCATGTAGGTGATAAGACCGCTTTCGTAAAGCTTTTGGGCCAGCAGCATGGTTTTGCTAACACCATAACCTAATTTACGGCTGGCCTCCTGCTGTAAGGTGGAGGTAGTAAAAGGTGCAGCAGGCGATTTTTTGGCAGGTTTAACCTGTACATCTTTCACCTTGTAGGTGGCGCCAGCGCAGCTTTGCAAAAACTTTTCTGCATCTGTAGCGGTATTTTGCCTGCTGCCCTCGGCAGTAAATGTTACATTTTTACCGTTTATATCTTTTGCAGCAAAGAGGGCTTCAATTTTAAAGCTGCTGGTGGCGGCAAAGGCGTTTATTTCGCGTTCGCGCTCGGCTATCAGTCTAACGGCTACACTTTGCACACGGCCAGCGCTAAGGCTGTTGCGCATGCTCATTTTACGCCACAACACGGGGCTTAATTCAAACCCCACAATCCTGTCCAGCACGCGGCGGGCCTGCTGGGCATTCACCAGGTTTAAATCCACAAAGCGCGGGTTATCTACTGCCTTACGTATGGCAGGTTTGGTAATTTCGTGAAAAACAATGCGTTTGGTTGTTTTTGGGTCAAGGCCAAGCACCTCGCATAAATGCCAGCTTATGGCCTCCCCTTCACGATCCTCATCCGTTGCCAACCAAACCTGTTCAGATTTTTTTGCCAGTTTCTTTAATTCTGTAACAACCTTTTGCTTGTCCTCTGGTATAATATAACGTGGCGCATAGTTCTTTTTAACGTCAATGCCCATGTCATCCTTTTCCAGGTCGCGTATATGCCCGTAACAGCTTTTTACCTCAAAATCGCTGCCAAGTATATTTTCAATGGTCTTTGCTTTGGCAGGAGACTCAACTATTAATAAATTTTTTGCCATGTTTTTCTTTAGTGTTTTACCCCGTTTTTCAATTTTATGTGCGCTGGTTGAACCTTTACCTTACAGCCCACTTAAAATAAATAAGCGCCGGAAAAGCGTTTTAAGGTGACGAAGCGCTTAAAAAAACAGCAGTTGAACTAATGCAATATTAACGCAATCAATCAATAATCAAAAAATCTATGCCCTTTTTGTAGTTAAAAGGGAAATAATAAGGAAGATATAACCGAAAGTTTACAAAAACTGTATTTAAGCGCCAACATAAGGCCACATTGGCTTGAAAAAAGCAAAACAGCTACCAGTGTTTTGTAACGGCTGGCGTCTTAAGGATGCCCATTGGGAGTGATAACACAAATTATGCCAGCGTAGAAAAGCTTTTTTTTGAAAATGCCATGTAAAATATGCCCGCAAGCAACCCCGCAAACCCACCCAGGTAAGCAAAGTTGTGAATACTGCCAACAGTAATAAAGTCGCTTTTGTTTACCAGGCCGGGTGGCAGCCACCAGTTTACACCCGCTTTTGCAAAGTAAAACCTGCCCAAAACAAAGCCAAGTAAGGCAAATAGAATTGTGATGGCAAACGTGATTAGAATAGCCTTAAAAACAGCCTTGAGCATTATTTTATGATCAGGCAAACGAAGGCTGTATAATGCAAAGCATGCGCCTATAATAAGGCCCATCCACCAGGTGGCCATAAAGCCTATGGCAGCCACTGCGTACCTGGCACCACCAAAAACGGAGGGATCAACCCCAAATTGTATGTATTTGAATTTTGTAAAATACTCCGGGGAAATGGTGTAGGTAATTTCATCGTTTAATATTCCATTCAAACCCGCAGCTATAACCGCTATTATAATAGAGAACAGGAATACACCGTACCTAAGATGGGCTTTAATTGTTGACAAGGCTTTTTAATCTGTTGATATTAAACAATAAACACGTGTTTGTTGAAATTAAGATTTAGTCAGCTCTTCGTACAGGTTCTGGATTAACCCATCGGCAAGGCCAATTTTGGGCACAAATATTTCGCTTATATCTGCCCAGCGCATAACGTTTATGTAAATCTGCAGGGCTGGCACAATAACATCGGCCCTGTCCTCCCGCATTTTGTAAATATTTATTCTTTCCTCGAGGTTTACGCTTGATAACTCCTTGTAATAATCCTTCAGCAGGTCTAACGAAAGTGGTTTGCCATCTTTTTTCTTGCTAATGGAAAATATTTTGTTGATGTTACCGCCTGAACCAATGGCTACTACCGGCAATTTGCTTTTGGTGTTGGATTTTAAGTGGTCGCGCATTTCATCCCACTGCTTTTCGGTAACCATATTTTTAAGCAGCCTGATGGTCCCAATGTTAAACGACTCTTTGTATTTTAACCGGCCGTCTGCAAAAAAAGTAAGTTCGGTACTGCCGCCGCCCACATCAATGTACAGGTAGGAATGCTCCTTATCCAGATTTTCGGCAATATGGTTTTCGTAAATAAGGGTAGCTTCATCATCGCCGCTGATAATTTTTATATCTATGCCGGTTTCAGCTTTTACCTGTTTAATAATTTCAATACCATTTACGGCATCACGCATGGCACTGGTAGCACAGGCTTTAATGTGGTCTACACCATACACCCTCAACAAATGCCCGTAAGCTTTCATGGTTTGTATAATCATGTTCACCTTGGCCACAGGTATTTCCCCTTTTTCAAAAACATCAAAACCCAGCCTAAGGGGTACGCGTACTAAATTAAGCTTACTAAATACAGGCTTGCCCGCGTTGTTTACGGTTACCTCCGAAATAAGCAAACGTGCTGCGTTACTACCAATGTCAATTGCTGCCAGCTTCATTTACAGGATTAATTATTTTCTGGAACAGGTAATTATACGTCTCCACCTGGCTACGTATTTTCTTTTTACCGCCGGAAGGTACGTAGTTATTCGATAGCTCGTTATCAAGCACCCTGGCCTTAACATTATCCTTTAGCTGAATTTGTATAATCTCCTTCAACTCCTGCTTTATTTCAGGGTCTAAAACGGGTACAGCAGCTTCAATACGGTGGTCAATATTGCGCACCATCCAGTCTGCGGAGGATGTGTACATCATCTCCTTACCGCCGTTACAAAATATCATCACCCTTGCATGCTCCAGGTATTCATCCACAATGCTTACCGCATGCATATTGTCTTTCAGCTTTTTAAACTCCGGCATGGCACAAAAAATGCCCCTTACAATAAGCTGTATTTTAACACCGGCAGCAGCAGCATCGTACAGTTTAAATATCAGTTGCTCATCACTTAGTGAGTTTACCTTTATAATCATGTACGCCTCTTTGCCTGCTTTGGCATGCCTTATTTCGGTATTGATGAGCCTGATGAGGTTTTTACGCATACCCACCGGGCATACCATAAGCGTTTTACATGCCTGCAGGTGCATAAAGCCCGTTTTTACATTTTCAAGGCACCGGAATATGCGGTTTATGTCGGCCATTATGTTACGGTTGCTCGTAAGCAGGCAGTGGTCAGCATACACACGGGCTGTCTTCTCGTTAAGGTTGCCTGTGCTTACAAAACCGTATTGTTCAATTTTGGTACCGCTTTTCTTTTTAATCACACAAAGCTTTGCATGTACCTTAAAGTTGGGTACACCCAGCAATACCTTAACGCCCTCTTCTTCCAGCACTTTTTTCCATTCAAGGTTGGCTTCTTCATCAAAGCGCGCCCTTAGCTCCAGCATCACCACCACTTCTTTGCCATTGCGTACAGCGTTTACAAGTGCATTAATCACTTTGCTGTTTGAAGCTAGCCGGTAGGCGGTTATCTTAATGCTTACCACCTGGGGGTCCATAGCGGCCTCCCTTAACAGGTCAATTACCGAGTTGAAGGAGTGGTAAGGAAAATGCAGCATCACGTCTTTCTCGGCAATAACATCAGTAACACGCAAGGCACTGCGCAGGGCCGGGTGGGTAAATGCCGGGCGGCGGGCGCTTTTGGTTTTAAACACATCGGGAAAATCCATAAAATGCCGGAAATTATGGATGCGCCCGCCGGGTATAATATTATCCTTGCGGGACAGGTTAAGCCGTTTCATTAAATACTCAAGCAAGCCTGCATCCATTTCCTTATCGTAAATAAACCTTACTGGTTTGCCCTTGCGCCGGTTTTTAAGGCCGCTTTCAATTTTTTGTACAAATGAGGTGGTTACATCGTTATCAATATCAATTTCGGCATCTTTGGTTACCTTAAACACATGCGAATCAAAATGGTCGTAACCAAAATACGAGAAGATGTACGGCAGGTTAAACCTTATAACATCCTCCAGCAGCATAATGTTGCTTTCGCCTTCTTTGGCTGGCAGTTTTACAAACCGGCCCAGTACCCGGCTGGGTACTTCAATAAGGGCATATTTTTGGTCGTACGCAGAGTTTTTTTTGCGCATTACCACCCCGAGGTAGATGCTTTTATCGCGCAGGTAGGGCAACTGGGGCAGGGTTTCAATAAGCAGGGGGATAATATTGCTGCGTACTTCTTCCTCAAAATATTGTTTTACAAATACCTTTTGCTCTTTTGATAAATGCCTGTCGCTCACCAATAAAATCTGCTGCTGCTTAAGTTCTTCCAATATGCCACTCCAAATACGGTAAAATTCGTTTTGCTGCTGTAATACAACGGTTTGTATCTGGTCTAATATTCTTTGCGGACCTTTCTCCAGGTGCATATTGCCTTTTTTGCCACTCAGTTCAATCATTCTCTTAAGGGTGGCAACCCGCACCCTGAAAAACTCATCGAGATTATTGGAGTGGATAGCTAAAAAACGTATCCTCTCCCTTAACGGAACTGCCGGGTCGTTTGCCTCCTGTAAAACCCTTGCGTTAAAACTTAACCAACTAATATCCCTTGCTATTAAATTCTTCATATTCCAGGCTTTTAATGGCTTGCTGCCAAAAGTAAAAAACAAGCATTTATGCCAATATTAAGTTTATGCTTCAACTGTTTGGAAATATACAACCGAAAAATATGATATACAAACTGTTATAGCACACATTTTAACAATTACCCGTTTAGGAAGGCCGGTAACCGCAAGGGCTGTAAATAAAACAGGCAAGGTTATAGTAACCATTGCCTGTTTTGCTTATGTTGTAGTTTAACTGTTTAAATGGCTATTTGCCGCATGCGCCGCTGCCCCCATTTACCCCAGTCTTTCATCCTGTCCTGCAGGGTGGTTATGAGTGTTTTGGAAGTTACTTTTTTACCTTTTACAGGTGGTATCAAGCTGGTTTCTGGTACTGTTTCGGTGTAAACCTTGGTGGCAAACCATGTTATGTGTTCGTGCGGTATGGCCAAACCCAGTATCATGCCAGGCAGGCCAGTAAACGATTCTGGTCCGCCAGATGTAGTTATGGCATCTGTGTAATAGGCTACTACATAAATACTATCCATTATTAGCGCATTGGCACGCCTGCACTCAAACCCGGCTATGTTGCGGGTTTCGTTGGTTATTTTCCATTTTATTTGGCGGGTAGTGTCCTGCACCAAAAATTTTTGGTCATACACATTCTTTTCTGTGGCAAATTGTTGCGTTACCAGGTTTGTAAAAACGGTGTTGTCTTCGGCAGGCTCCTGGTAAAGCCTGTTGTTGTCGGTATTTTCCCTGCCGGGTTTGTACAGTGTTTTACTGCCATTAAATTCTAAATCGAAATAGCTTATTTTAAACTGAGGTATAGTTTTTTTCTCAAGGTCTTTCCACATATTGTCATCACCAGCATCTTCATCCAGCATAGCGTAAAGATTTGATTTTTTCTCAAACTCAATTCTGCCCTGCGTTAAAAAAACGGCATTTTGTGCATGCAGGCCCGTGCCGTGCACCATTACAAACAATAGGGTTATATAGATGGTTATTTTTTTCATATTTCAAATATTTTGGGTTTAAGTCAACAGTTTAATTATCCTGGTTAGGTGCTTTGGTGCCCGCCTTTGTAAAGTTCCACACAACTGACAGCATAAAAAACCGCCTTATGGTGCTGTATGTATTTTGCGAAATAAAATTACTGTTCACCGTTCTGTTAAAGCCAATGTTTTGGTTTAGCAGGTCGTTACCAGAGGCTTTAATAAGCAGGGCATCATTCTTCATAAACTTTTTGCCCACCCATGCATTCAGCAGAAACACATTGGTGTTAGACTGAAAGCCCGGCGTTTTTTGCCTGATGTTATAATCTCCATCGGCATGTATTTGAAATTTAAGCGGCAGAAAAACATCAACATTCGGCTGAATTTCGTACGTCCAGTATTTTGTTTTTATACTGGTTTGTATGGATGAGGTACTGTTGGTATACGTAGCCGATGCCGAAAGGCTGAAGCTGTATTTTTTTTCCTTTTCCTTATTTAAGTAAAAGCCTGCTGTATAGTTATTGCTCTTGGTAGTATTTAAAAAATTGTTTGAAATATTAACGTTAACACTGCTGTTTACATTAGCATTAAAACCAAACCTTGTATCCAATTTCTTCAGTTTTAAACCATAATCAAAGTAACCCCAAATGCTGTGGTTGCCATTAAGGTTTACATACTGTGTTGTTCTTTTGCCATTGGTATCAACAAAATCTTTATTACTTATCTGGTTTTCAGTAAAATTGTACGATACGCTTGTCCAGATACTGCGTTCAGAGAAAACCTTAAAGTCGGAGAAGTTTAATGAAATGTTGTTCCTGAACGATGGTTTAAGGTTTGCGTTACCAATAGTAATATTCAATGGGTCATCGTTTGTGTGCACGGGCTGTATTTGCTGTATGGTGGGCTGGTTGGTGCTGCCGTTGTAGCGCAGCCCTAAACGGCGCTGTTGCGAAAACATGTAATTAAGGCTTGCCTGTGGGTACCAGTTTAAAAAGTTGCGTTTAGCGGTAGAATCGGTACGCATGTCGGTTTGGTTAAAATACGTATAACCTACATTGGTACCAATGTTAAACTTAAGCTTCTTTTTGTTAAGGGCATACGATAAACCACCACGGTGTGTAAACACATTAAACTTATAATCGTTGCTGTACACACTGTCCATCGCGGTGTATTTGCCTTCATTATCCTTGTTGAAGGAATAGCGTTTAGAAGTGTTATTATCTATTACCACGCCATAATTAAATACCAGGGATGATATTTTACTTAATGGCTCAGTGTAGGTTAGTTTGGTATCAAACGCTGTATTCTCGTTTTTGTTTGTTTTAAACTGGTCTGTAACCTGGGTCCTGTTTATTATTCCTTTTGTATAAAAATCGTTGCTGGCCAGCAGGTATCCGTTCGACTCTGTATTTTTATAATTCTCCTTTAGGTTAAACGATATCGTGCGCCCTTTTTTTGCCAGCTTCTTCTTCCATAACAAGTTGCTGTTAAAGCTTTTAATATCGCCGGTGGAGGTAATGCCGCGTGTACCCTGCGTTACCAGTACACTATCAGCATCGCGGTATTCGGTAACGTAATTGCTTTCGGATACTTTATGGTCAACGCCCCCATCGGCCGAAATTTTAATGGAGGAAGTAGAGTCGAATTTCACTTCGTAGCTGCCATTGCCACGGTTGCGTATAATGTTGTTGTTAAACTTTTCGGTTTGCTTTGTGTAGTACAGGGTATCAGGTAAAATGTACTGCGTGCTGCTGCCATTTTCGCCATTTACATGCAACTGCATAAATTTATAATTGGCATTGGCGCTTTGTTTGTCATCAGCCCATTTGTTGTTAAAATGCAGCCCGCCTGTTTGTACCAGCGGGTAGCCCTGCCCTTCGTAGCGGCCACTCCAGTCAAAATCATCGCCATTGCCTTGCAAAGTAAAATAACCATTTGCGTCATCATACTCAGCACCATCCAACGGGTTGTCACCATAAGTACCCTGCTCCTGCCAGTTAAGGCCCGTTTTGCCTGTGTTGGACACGATGCCGTAAGCCGCCAGCTTTAGCTTGTTTTTAAAATAGTTTATCATGGCCTGGTTATCGTGGTAACCATCTGTGCCACCGCCAAGGTTTACTTTACCAAAATACCCGTTCTTTTTACCATCTTTCATTTTAATGTTAATGGTTTTTTCCCGCGTACCATCGTCAATACCCGTAAAGGCCGCTTGGTCGCTTTTTTTATCGTACACCTGCACCTTGTCAACCATATCGGCGCGCAGGTTTTGTGTTACAAGGGTGGGGTCATCACCAAAAAATTCTTCC
>CAZRDD010000202.1:0-8656 GCA_964598675.1 uncultured Parafilimonas sp. | reverse complement strand
CGCAGGTCTTATTTCAGGCATTAATAAAAGCCTCTTAAAGTATCGGTTTTGTATTGGCTGCAGCTTCTTCAATAAAAGAGGCCTGGGCTTTGTTTATCCTGATAATGGCATCTGCATAGTTAAACCAGCCAGCTTTATCAACTTCAGGCACACTTATTAACCTGCCAGATTTTGGCGGCCATTCCATTTCAAACACATTGCTTTTTATTGTTTGCGCATCGGCATCGCCTTCGGCCGCCCACGCATAAACCACCTTACCACTTGTAAGGGTAACCGGACTAAGGGGTTTAAACACTTCTTCAGCCAAAGGCAGCACGATGCCCGTTTCCTCCTCAAACTCCCGTTTTGCAGCGGCCAAAGGTGCTTCGTTTGTAAATTCGCCTTTGGGTATGGTCCAGGCACCAGCATCTTTTTTGGCCCAAAACGGGCCACCGGGGTGTACAAGGAAAAACTGTAGCTCCCCACCGTTAACCCTGTAAAGCAAGATGCCTGCACTTTGTTTACCATTTTTCATGGTGAAGGTTTTTGCCTTGTAAATTTACGCATTAAACATTCGTGTTGCTTTTTAAACCAACACAAGGGTAATGATAATAATATACCTTTAGTATATTCTTTTTTTATATTATGAAACCCTCCTACCAGCAAACCAGCACAAATAGTTCAGCACTTACCAGTTTTTGGAGCAGCCCGGCCAACAATATAATAGCGGCGCTGCATTCCTCTGCCACAGGCATCAGTAATGAGGAGGCCGCCAGCCGAAAAAAAACATACGGGGCAAACGCTATCAAAAAAACACAGTCGTACAACAGCATCATCTTGTTCCTGAACCAGTTTAAAAGCCCGGTTACTTTAATATTAATTGCCGCAGGCATTATTGCTTTTAACCTGGGCGACCAAACAGATGCCTATATCATTTTCACTATTATTTTCATCAGCAGCCTGCTTGGCTTCTGGCAGGAAAAAGGTGCCTCCAGCGCTGTTGCAAAGCTGCTGGCCATGGTAAAACTTAATGCAACGGTGCTGAGGGATGGCGAAGAAACCGATATACTGTTTGAAGATATTGTACCGGGCGATATAGTGATACTGGATGCCGGTGATGTAGTACCCGCCGATGGATTGATTATTGAAAGTAACGAACTTTTTGTGGATGAAGCGGCGTTTACCGGCGAAACATTCCCTGCCGAAAAAATGGCCGGTGTACTTGATGCCAATACAGTGATAGCCAAAAGGAGCAACGCCGTTTTTATGGGCTCGCACATTATTAGCGGCACCGCAAAAGTGGTGGTGGTTAATACGGGCCTGCATACCGAGTTTGGGGCAATATCCGGCAGGCTTAAAATGGCCGCCCCCGAAACTGATTTTGAAAAAGGGCTAAAGCGTTTTGGCTACATGCTTATGGAAATAACCATGATACTGGTGGTTATTATACTGGCCATAAACATTGCAATGAAAAAGCCGGTGCTGGATTCGTTTTTGTTTGCACTGGCTATTGCCGTAGGACTTACACCACAGTTACTGCCGGTAATTGTAAGCATAAACCTTGCACGGGGGGCAAGAAAAATGGCACTGGTAAAAGTGATTGTAAAAAAACTAAGCGCCATTGAAAACTTTGGCAGCATGAACATATTATGCAGCGACAAAACGGGTACTATTACCGAAGGCAAGGTAAAAGTACAGGGCAGTTTTGATGCTGCGGGCATTGAAGATAAACAGGTGTTGTTTTACGCAGGCGTGAATGCTTTTTGCCAGCGGGGCTTTAAAAACCCCATAGACCAGGCTATTTGCGAGACACTTGTTGGGGAAGAAAAAAAGTACACTGCTGTTGATGAAATACCGTACGACTTTATACGCAAACGCCTCAGCATTTTGGCCACCAACGGCCAGCAGCAGGTAATGGTATGCAAAGGCGCTTTGAAAAACATATTATCCATTTGCACCGAAGCGCAAACCGCCGATGGCAAAAAGGTTGCAATTGATGCGATGCTGGACACCATTGATGCCCGCTACAAGGAATACAGCGCCCAGGGCTACCGAACGCTCGGGGTGGCCATTAAACCTGTAAACACGGGTGTTATAAAGAAGGATGATGAAAGCAATATGGTTTTTATTGGTTTTATTACCCTTTTCGACCCACTGAAGGCTGGCATTGCAGAAACCGTTGAAAGCCTGAGGCAACTGGGTATATCGCTAAAAATGATTACCGGAGATAATGCAATGGTTGCCAAACATGTGATGCAGTGCTTAGGCAAAGCCGAGCCTGTTATAATTACCGGTACCGACCTGCGGGACATGAGCGATGCTGCCCTTTTTCAACGGGCAGTTAAGGCGGATGTGTTTGCTGAAATTGAACCTAACCAAAAAGAACGCATCATACTTTCGCTTAAAAAAAGCGGTAACGCGGTAGGGTATATGGGCGATGGTATTAACGATGCCACGGCACTTCACGCGGCTGATGTGGGCATATCCGTTGCCGATGCCGTAGATGTTGCCAAAGAGGCCGCCGATATTGTGCTGCTTGATAACGACCTGCAGGTGCTGCTGGCCGGTGTTAAAGAAGGCCGCATTACTTTTGCCAATACGCTCAAGTACATTTTTATGGCTACCAGCGCCAATTTTGGCAACATGTTCAGTATGGCGGGGGCTTCTGTATTTCTTCCGTTCCTGCCTTTGCTGCCAAAACAAATACTGCTTACCAACCTGCTGACTGATTTTCCTGAAATGACCATTTCCACCGATGCTGTGGATGCCGAACTGGTGGCCAAACCCCGGCGTTGGGATATTGGTTTCATCAAAAAATTTATGATAGTGTTTGGGGCTATCAGCTCCATTTTCGATTTTATTACGTTTGGCGTACTGCTGGGCATTTTAAAGGCAAAGGAAGCCGAGTTTCAAACCGGGTGGTTTGTTGAGTCTGTGGTATCGGCCACACTTATCGTGCTGGTAGTGCGTACACGCAAAGTGTTCTTTAAAAGCAGGCCCGGCAAATACCTGCTTGGCACCACATTGCTTATTGTAGCCTTTACCCTTTTACTGCCGGTACTGCCACTGGGCAAAGTATTTAATTTTGTACCGTTGCCGCCTGTATTTTACCTGGCAGTGGTGCTTATTGTTATTGGCTATGTATGTGTGGCCGAATTTGCTAAAAAATATTTTTACAAACACTTTGCTAAACAGTAACAGGTGCAAACCATACAAAACCTATTATATGACCTACGAGAATATCGCGGCACTTATCGGGCCGGAAAATGAAGCACTGTTAACCCATACCTGCACCACTGTTACAAAGGATAAGCTGGCCCTGCCCGGCCCCGATTTTGTTGACAGGGTATTTGCCCCATCCAACCGCAACAACCAAACCCTGCGCAGCCTTGGCAGCCTGTTTAACACGGGCAGGCTGGCAGGCACTGGCTACCTTAGCATACTGCCGGTTGACCAGGGAGTGGAACACAGCGCGGGTGCATCGTTTGCGCCCAACCCTATATATTTTGACCCTGAGAATATAATAAAGCTGGCTATTGAAGGCGGCTGTAATGCCGTGGCAACCACTTTTGGCGGGCTTGCCATTACGGCACGTAAATATGCCCATAAAATACCGCTGCTGGTAAAACTTAACCATAACGAGCTGCTTACCTACCCCAATAAATACGACCAGGTAATGTTTGGTAAGGTGAGGGATGCCTGGAACATGGGGGCCACTGCTGTAGGCGCTACCATTTATTTTGGTTCGCCCGAGAGCGACCGGCAAATAGTAGAAGTGGCTGCCGCTTTTGAAGAAGCCCACAGCTTAGGCATGGCTGCCATATTATGGTGCTACCTGCGCAACAATGCTTTTAAGAAAGACGGCGTGGATTATCATGTATCAGCAGACCTTACCGGCCAGGCCAATTATTTGGGTGCCACCCTGCAGGCCGATATTGTAAAACAAAAACTGCCTGAAAACAACGGCGGCTACAAGGCGCTTAACACCGGCAGCAGCAGTTACGGCAAACTGGATGAACGTATTTATACGCAATTAACCACCAGTAACCCTATTGACCTTTGCCGCTACCAGGTGGTTAACGGTTATATGGGCAGGTGTGGTTTAATAAATTCGGGCGGAGCATCAGAAGGGGCAACAGATTTGAAGGAGGCAGTACGCACAGCCATCATCAACAAACGTGCGGGTGGCATGGGGGTTATTTCCGGCAGAAAATCATTTCAAAAACCCTTTGCCGATGGGGTTGCGTTGCTAAACGCTATACAGGATGTTTACCTGGAGAACAAAATAACAGTGGCCTGATAAATATAACAGGCCACCCTGCCGGTGTACACACAGCTTCGTGTGGCAGGCATCATGATGCTTAGAAACTGGAGGCCAGCAGCTTATTTCTTAAAGCCACTATTTCGCGCTGCTGGTTTTGCAATTGCTGCAGCAGGTGGTCTACTACTTCTATGCCCTCCAGGTTAATCTGCATATCGTAATAAAAGCGGGTAAACTGTTCCAGTTTGTTAAGGTCATCACTGTTTATAAAAAGTTCTTCGCCCTCGGGTGTTACTTCAATTAAACCGTACTGCCGCAGGCTGTTTATAAAACCATATTCAATATTGTGGCTGCTGCAAAACACGCTGGCTGCAATTAAATTTTCTGTTTGCATGGCAATAGCTTTGAATTAAGATTTAGACAATTGGCTGAACAATTCCTTCTGCTTCTCGGTTAGCCCGGTGGGTATTTTTATGGCGTATGTAACAAACAGGTCGCCAAACTCCCCTTCTTTCTTATACACCGGAAAGCCCTTGCCCTTCAGCCTTGTTTTAGTACCATTTTGCGTTTCGGGTTTTACCTTCAGCTTTAATTTGCCATCAAGCGTATCAACAGTAATCTCGCCGCCTAAAACAGCGGTGTACAGGTCAAGGTCAACCGTGGTAAAAAGGTTGTTGCCATCGCGTCTAAAAGCGGTATCGTTTTCAATAACAAAAGTAATATACAAGTCGCCTGCCGGGCCACCATTTACGCCAGCGCCACCATGCCCTTTTAATTTAATTACCTGGCCGTTTTCAATACCGGCGGGTATGGTTATACGTACTTTTTTACCGTTAACGGTAAGTACCTGCGGGTTGGTGCTGTACGCATCTTTTAAAGTAAGGTGCAACTCGGCTTTATAATCTTCGCCTTTAAATTTCACGCTGGATGCCCTGCTTCTCCCTTTGCCGCTGCTGCCAAACATTGATTCAAAAAAATCGGAGAAATAACCTTCATCATCCCCATCGCCTGCCGCAAACGACTGAGCGCCGCCATTCTGCCGGTATTGCTGGTTACCGCGCGCCTGTTTTGCTTTTTCAAATTCTTCGGCGTGCTGCCAGTCTTTACCGTAGGTATCGTATTTCTTTCTCTTTTCAGGGTCGCTCAAAACCTCGTTGGCTTCGTTAATCTGCTGAAATTTTTTGTTGGCCTCCTTATCATTAGGGTTAAGGTCGGGGTGGTGCTTTCGCGCCAGCTTGCGGTACGCATTCTTTATTTCGTCCTGCGTGGCCGTTTTCTCAACGTTTAATATTTTATAGTAGTCAACAAATTCCATAATCAAAAAGTTTCTTATTTAATATGCCTCCAATTAGGTGCCAAGGTTTTATACTGAAAAACTGGCAGTTATTGTATACCCGCAGCGGTTAATACATGCCATATTTGGCTGCAACCCCGCCCCTTTTGATAACATGTTTTGTACAACACGAAAGCTTACTTTTGTTTGTAAAATACCGCATGGAAAACGCATATAACATTACCACCCTGTTTCTTGATATTGGCGGGGTGCTGCTTACCGATGGATGGAACCGCAAAGCCCGTGGAGAAGCTGTAGATTTTTTCGGCCTGAACAAAGAGGAGGTTGACGAGCGGCACCACCTTACCTACGACACCTACGAATCGGGCAAAATAAGCCTGGATACGTATTTGGAAAGGATTGTATTTTACCAGCGGCGCGATTTTAGCTACCACGAGTTTAAGGAGTTTATGTTTGCCCAGTCGAAGCCTTTTGACGACATGATTAACCTGGTAAAAGACCTGAAGGAAAAATACAAGCTTAAAATAGTGGTGGTTAGCAACGAGGGGCGCGAGCTTACCGAATACCGTATAAAAAAGTTTAAGCTGGGGGCTTTTGTCGACTTTTTCATCTCCTCAAGCTTTGTGCATTTTCGCAAACCAGATACCGATATTTACAAACTGGCCCTTGATGTGGCGCAGGTATTGCCCGCAGAAATTGTTTATATTGAGGACCGCCCTTTGTTTGTACAGGTGGGCAAATCGCAGGGGCTTAACGGCATACACCACGAAGGCTACGAAAGCACTGTTGAAAAACTTGCCGCTTACGGCCTGGAGTTATAACACAATCAGCCAAAAGCAATACTATCAAAAGCCGCAACAATACATCATTGTTTGCGGTTTTTGCTTTTTATCCCCCGTATAATCATCCCAGTCATTCACACCTGTTGCACTAATCAATCATCCGCCCTGTAATCACCAAAATCACTTTAATACACCGCTCTTTCCAAAAATCAACGTAATCACCCCAATCATTTTAATCAACGGTCAATCAACAGCCAAAAAAAACCCGGCGTAAACACACCGGGACTCAAACTATTAAATGCTAAAGAAGTAACAAAGATAGGATTATTTATATTATACATTATTTTTTTTATTAATATGTTATTATGCATTTTTTTAATGTATATATTTTTTTAATATAACATGCACCCGTTCATTTTGAAATGGTTTTTACAAAACCACCCGGCCTGTGGCTTTAGCCGTTATTTTTATTTAAACCCATACAGGCATTGCCTTTTAGGGCAATTTAGCAACACACCCCCAGCCCGTGGCACAGCTTTAGAAACATTAATAACGTTAAACGCTGCTGCACAAAAAGGGCGTAAAATTTTTATAAAATCAAAACAACCTCTATGTTAAAAAAAGGAGTTTATCTTTCAACAGGCAAACGGCTTAGGCTGGCACTATCCATTTGTTTGGTAATTGCCGCACACCTGGCTTTTGCCGCCCCCGCGCCAGATACTTTAATAAAAACAACAACCGGCAAGCTGCCCGATACCACTGCCGAAGCACCCGCCAGCGCACCTTTTGCTTTTGGCGATTTTAGCTGGCTGAATGGCACCAGCCGTAAAACCTCCGCCCCGGCTTTCGATTCAAAGTATTTTACCGGCGATGTAACGTTCGACCTTAACTATACCCATTCATTCAACCGCCCCATAGACAATACTGTAGTAGGTTCAACCGCCCTGGCCCGTAACAATGAACTGCAATTATCATTTATGGGCGTTGGCGGCGATATACATGTGGGCAATGTACGCGGCAGGGTAATGATGCAGTTTGGCACCCGCTCAACAGTGGTGCCCCGTAACGATGGCAGCTCGTACAAAGGCCAGTACGACCTGCAAACCATTTACCGTTATATAAGCGAGGCTTATGCAGGTTACCACTGGGATAAATGGCATGGCATTAACCTTGATGCCGGTATATTTATGTCGTACATAGGCCTGTTCTCCTACAACAACTTTGAAAACTGGGGCTATCAGCCATCTTACACCTCCGATAATACCCCCTGGTTTTTTAATGGCTTAAGGTTACAAACATTCCCTACCGACAAACTGAAAGTGGAATTTTGGCTCATTAACGGCTGGCAGAGTTACGGCATGTTTAATAAATCTCCAGGCCTGGGCGCATCCATTTACTACAGGCCAAAAGAATGGGAAGCTTTTGTTTTTAACAACTACTACGGTAAGGACGACCAGGGCGCACCGCACAGGTTTCGCTTTCACAGCGATGACAGTTACGAACTGCGCTATTTTAACAGGCCCAAAGCCAAAGGGCTTACCAAAGCAGCCTTCTCCGTTACCACCGATTTTGGTTTTGAAAGCGGCGATGGCGTACAGCCTTTCCTGAGCAAGAAAAACAACTTGCCTGCACAAAACTTTATCAGCGGTATGGTGTACAACAGGCTTTGGTTTGGCGAACATTGGGGCTGGACCATTGGCGGCGGCTACATGCACAACCCCGGCCAATACCTGGTGCTTGCACCTACCGGTTATGCCGATACATTGTACCAGCAGCAAACCGGGCCGGGCTCAACATTTGATGCATGGGATGCGTCCACCTCGCTCGACTATATGCCATCGCAGAACATTACCATTAAACTGGAACTTGTACACCGCGAAATAGTACATTTTGATGGCGCACCGGGTACCACATCGTTAAAGGGATATTTTGCTGGCACAGGCGGCGTAACATCGCCCACAGGCTTTGCCAACACCGGCAGCTATACGTATGCATCCAATGGCGCCTCTGTGGCCCCGCCGCTTAGCAGTTGGGGTGGATGGATGCCCGATTTATCAAACCAGGAAACGCGTGTAGTACTGGCATTTCTCGTACGGTTTTAAACGGGTTTAATGTTTAATAAAGATGCATAATATATAACACTAAAAAGGGCCCTGAAACACAACATACAGTTACATGGCCAGGGCCCTTTAATCTTTTAAACAAACAATACTTTTTATGAAAAAGCTTACCGCTTACTTAATAACATTAACAACAGTATCTGCCGCCTTTGCACAGCAGCAAAATACCGAAGGCATTTACAAAACTGCTGCCGATTTTATAAACCATAACATCAGCTAC
>CAZRDD010000201.1:0-8696 GCA_964598675.1 uncultured Parafilimonas sp. | reverse complement strand
CAAAACCTTATCAATCTCGCTTGCCGCCTGTTGCTTGTTAATAACAAACCAATGTATTTGTTCAAATTTTTTCGCCTCTGTCAACACCTTTATGCTGCCGGGGGTTACACCCAGGCTGGTGTCAAAATCAACAGGGGCATTAATGGTTAGTAACGCCATACCTTCTTTAATACGCAACCGCTGTAAAAGTGAAAGGGCCATAACAATCGTTTAATTAAAAATACGCATCAGTTATTTAATTACCAACACCAATATAAACAAGGGGGTTTGCGGCTATTCGTACACCACTTTTTTAATGTAATAGCCATCCCCGTCAATCACCGGCAGCGTTGTGCTTTGTATGGCTATGCCTTTTTTATCAACCATATATTTAAGCGTACCGTTGCTGCCGGTAACATCAAGCGGCAAAAGCATATCAACATTATCAATTTGCACAAAGTATTTGCCAACCGCAGTTTGTTTAACATGCACCTCCATCTTATTGGTGGTGTACAGGTATAAATGAAACAACGGGGACAGGTTTACTCCTGTGGAGGTATTAAACAACTGCTCAACATCCGCCGTACCAATCAAATTATTATAAGTGTACAGGCTGTCGGTAGCCAGTTTTTTTAGCGTGCTAAAAAACAACGTATCGCCAATTACATAGCGCAGGGTGTGCATAAAAAAAGACCCTTTGCTGTAAATATCGCCATGGTAAGCGGCCTCCTCTTCAATATCTTTACCAAGCACAATGGGCTTATCATTTTTAATGCCAAATATGCTGCGTTTAAAAATGTTTATGTAAGCTTCGTGGCCCTCTTTATCCTCGGTGTACAGGGCATCGCCAAAGCTGCCAATGCCTTCATGTATCCAGTAATCGGCCCAATCGGCTGCCGTAACTTTATTGCCCCACCATTCGTGGCCAAACTCGTGGTTCATCAGCCAGTCAAAATCCTGCCCGCCCACTTTAGCATATTTAAATTTGTTACCGTACGCGTTCATGGTTTGGTGTTCCATACCCAGGTGCGGTGTCTCCACCTCCCCTATTTTCTCCTTATACCAGGGGTACTCGCCAAAATATTTTTCCTTTACCCGCGCCATTTCTTCAAGCAGTTGCAGATGGTATGCCGCATAAGCCTCGTGGTATTTTAACACATAAAATTGCATGGGTACCGTATGGCCGTTAATGGTGGTGTAATTACGGGTAACAAGTGCGTATGCACCCACGTTAAACAGTATGCTGTAATTATTAATGGGGTAATTTGTTTTCCAGTGAAAGGTTGCCCGGTGTTTATGCACCGTTGTTTTAACCAGCAGCCCCGGCCCTGCAACCGTTAGCCCTTCGGGTACGGTTATAAACATGTCCACGCCTTTATCCGGCTCGTCGGATGGGTGGTCCTTACAAGGCACGTAAATTTTAGCGCCGGTGCCTTCGGCGGTTATAGCCATCCAGGGGCTGCCGAGTGAATCTTGTGTAAAAGTAAAACCATCATCCCATGGCGGCCTTTTAGCAATCATGGGCTTGCCGCCATACTTAACTTTAATTACCGCCGGGCCCGCACTAAAACCAGCCGCAGCACTAATATTTATGAGATTATTGCTGTGTGTAAAAACAGCCGGTTTACCATTCACCCAAACCTGCTGCACCTGCAGGCTGTCCACCAGGTCTAGCAGCAGCACATTGGCAGGCTGTTTTAAAATAACATCTACATCGGTGTAACCGCTTATACTTTTATTGGGTATATCCACTGTAAGCGCAATGGTGTAATGCTGCACATCCATATTAGCCTGCTCAGGCTTCAGCTTACCGCCGTACGCTATTTTTTGCGCATTAACGGCCGTAGCCAAAAAAAGAAAACAACAAACAAGTATCCGCATGTTAGTATTTTATGCAATAAAAATAATAAGCCCTCTATTATGGTAAAGGGCAAAATGGATGAAAGGCATATTGGCCCATTTTACGCCGTCAACTATTAACGGCGATAAAACAATAACCCCAATCGCTAAAGCTTGCCCTGCAGCAGCTCTATTTTAACTTTAAGCAAAGCCGCAACGGTAATGGAATCAGTAATCTGGCCGTCCTCTATCATTTTATACGCCACTTCAAAAGGCATTTTTTTAATCACTATCTGCTCGGTATCCTCGGGTGTTGGGGTGTGCTGGCTAAGGCCGCGTGCCAGGTAAACGATACAATACTCATCGCTAACGGAATTGGACAGGTGCATCCGCATAAGTTCCTGCCAATGGATGGCATGCAGCCCGGTTTCTTCTTCCAGCTCACGCTTTGCGGATTCCAGCGGAGGCCCATCCAGCGCACCGCCGCCCTCGGGCAACTCCCAGGAGTATTGGTTAAGCGGAAACCTGTACTGGCCTACCAGCCAAATATTTAAATCCTCATCCAGCGGAACGATGCCTATAGCCAAACTTTTAAAATGAACCTTACCGTACACCCCTTTGCCACCCGATGGGTTGAGTACGTTAAAATGGGTTACCTGTATCCAGTTGTTTTCGTAACGCACTTCGGAGTCTAAAATCGTCCACGGGTTATTTAGTTCATTCATAGTTCAGCGCATATTTATAACAGCAAAGAAACAATGTTTACGCCTAAATACCTGCCAGTGGTTAAATAATAATGTTGCCCTGCCAGCCATTTATAAAATACCTGGGGGTAACTGTGGCTTTTGCTTTCTTTTAACGTACTGGTACGGTTACTAATGTTACCTGTGTGTAATAAATATATGCAGGCTTGCACCCACAATTCCACTTACATTTTAAAACCATTAGTAATGAAAAAACAAACCCTTGCTGCATACATACTTGCAGCAACCACCCTTGTTATGTCCTCTTGTTTTCTTTTTAATAAAAAAGAAAAAACGCCGCCTGTTACGCAGGCTTCTATTGCAGGCAAATGGCAACTTACAAGCGTTACAGACAGTACAAAAAACGTTAACAGTTTAATTAAACTGCTGCTTGAAAATGCTGTAAACGATTCAACAAAAACATTTGCCAGTTTTAATGCAGACAGCAGTTTAACGCTATCGTATTCCACTAAGCAGGCAGCAGAAACAACACACTACATTATTGATACTGTTGTGCAAAAGCTTGTTATTAAAAGTAAAACAGCTAACGATACGCTTACCATTGCAGCCCTTAACGACAGCTTGCTGCAATTAAAAAAAGACAGCACTTATATAACTTTTAAAAAGCTGCCTTAACCAGTTTTTCAACCCTTAACCCTTGCTTTAACTTAACGGTTGCTGCTATATGAATTTTTATAACCTCACTGTATAATCATCATAGAAAATTTTATGCCAAAAATATTTTATAGTATGGCAGCTATTGCCATGCTGGGCAACTTATTGGGCTGTGGTGATGGTAATTACCATTACAAAGATTACAACCAGCAGCGCAATACAATACATTTGCCAGTGCAGACATTGTAACATAATAAGCTTTATATAGCTATTTTAGTTTTAACAATTTCATCCCTAAACCCTTTATGTAATACCTGCTTTTCTGCATCTTAACCTAAAATCAAAAACCACATTATGAAACGTTTATTTGTTTACACCGCCTGCATGGTGGTGCTGCTATCCTCATGCAAAAATGCAAGCACCCCAAAGGTATCAGTCAGCAATATTGAGTTAGCAAAGGTTGACAAAAAGGCTGAACAACCAGGCATGGCAGCAGACACCACAGCAACATCGGCTTTTGTTCAAAATGCCCCGGCTGTACCGCAATCAGGCATACCTGTTAACCCCGATTGGGATAAAAAGATTATTAAAACAGCGCATGTAACCCTTGAATTAAAAGACTACAACGCTTACAACAGTAATATACACGCCAAAGTAAAAAACTATGGGGCTTATATTGCGCAGGAGCAACAAAATGAAACAGGCGAACAGATAGCCAACGAAATAGCGATAAAAGTGCCGGTTGATAAGTTTGAAGATATGATGAACAGCCTGGCAGGTGATGGCATTAAGGTGATAGAAAAAACAATAACCACCGAAGATGTAACAGGCGAAGTAATTGATACCAGGGCACGTATGGAAGCAAAAAAACAGGTGAGAGACAGGTACCTCGATCTGCTGAAACAGGCCAAAACAATGAAGGATATACTGGAGGTACAGCAGGAAGTAAATACAATACAGGAGGATATTGAGTCTGCTGCGGGCAGGGTTAACTACCTGGTGCATTCATCAGCCTACAGCACCATCAATATTAAGTATTACCAGTACCTTAACGGCGTGCCTGCTAAAGAAACCGAACCAACCTTTGTTAACAAAATAGCGGAGGCATTTAAAACCGGGGGCAGCATTATTACCAACCTTTTATTATTTGTTGTTTCCGTTTGGCCGCTGGCGTTGGCTATTACTTTTACCGTACTGTTTTTAAGGGCGCGTAACAAAAGTAAAAAGGCCGGTAAGGGTAACGCTACAGCGTAAAGGCACTAATAATATTCTTATTTTTTGTTTTTATTAATCTGCCCTAATTTAGTCTTCCACAATAACCACTACATGAGAAGATTATTAACTGCAGTATTTGTGCTGCTATGTATGTTTGCCCATGCACAAAACCAGGACTCCACCTGGATAGTAAACAACTACATTAAAAAGGAAGTGTACATACCTGCAAGGGATGGTATAAAACTGTTTACTTCTATTTACATGCCTAAGGATACAACGGAGAAGCACCCCATATTACTCACCAGGACACCTTACTCGTGCGCACCTTATGGTGAAGACAAGTTTAAAGCCAACTGGAACAGTTATAAAAAAGCTTATTTTAAAGAAGGCTACATTATTGTAACCCAGGATGTGCGTGGCCGCTGGATGAGCGAGGGGCAATTTGAAGATATACGCCCTTTTAACCCTAACAAAAAAGGCAACGAAATTGACGAAGCCAGCGATACGTATGATGCCATTGACTGGCTGGTTAAAAACCTGCCCGGCAACAACGGCAATGTGGGGGTATTTGGTATTTCGTACCCCGGTTTTTACTCAACCATGGCAGCGGCCAGCAACCACCCTGCCCTTAAAGCGGTTAGTCCGCAGGCACCTGTTACCAACTGGTTTATTGGGGATGATTTTCACCATAACGGCGCTTTTATGCAAATGGATGCTTTTTCGTTCTACTCATCCTTTGGTAAACCCCGCCCGCTGCCTACCACCGTTGGCCCCTCAGGGTTTGACTACTACACGCACGACAACTATAAATTTTACCTGGAAACCGGCAGCCTTAAAAATTTTGCAAAGCTGATGGGTGACAGTATTGCGTTTTGGAAAGACCTGTACGCCCACCCCAATTACGATGCGTGGTGGCAGGCCCGCGATGCACGCAATGCCACTAAAAACCTAAAACCTGCTATGTTATGGGTAGGCGGACTGTTTGATGCAGAAGACTGCTGGGGTGCCTGGAATGCCTACAAAGCAGCCGAACAAAACAACCCCGGCAAAGCGTTTAATAAAATTGTTGATGGCCCCTGGTACCACGGCCAATGGGCCAGCGATGATGGCACCCACCTGGGCAATGTACGCTTTGGCAGCAACACCGCCGACTGGTACCAGCAGCATATAGAAATACCTTTTTTCAACTACTTTTTAAAGGGCAAAGGCGATGTATCGCAAATAGCGGAAGCCAACGTTTTTTTAAGCGGGGCCAACCAATGGAAAACATTTGGCCAATGGCCGCCTGCGGAAAAACAGGATAAAAACCTGTACCTGCAACCCGGCGGCAAACTAAGCTGGGATAAACCGGCCGCCACCGGCAAATACAGCGGCTATACCAGCGACCCCGCAAAACCGGTGCCTTATACCGAAGATGTACATTTTAACAGGACCAGAAGCTACATGACCGACGACCAGCGTTTTGCTGAGCGCAGGCCCGATGTACTTACTTTTAAAACCGATACGCTTACCAGCGATGTTACCGTTACCGGCAATGTAGTTGCCGATATTTTAACCAGCATAAGCACTACCGATGCAGATTTTGTAGTGAAAGTGATTGATGTTTTTCCCGATAACCTGTCGTACAGCGATGTGGATATTTATGCGGAAAAAGACCCCGATAAAATCTATCCTATGGGCGGATACGAAATGCTGGTGAGAGGCGAGATTTTCAGGGGCCGCTTTAGAAAAAACTACGAAAAACCGGAGGCTTTTGTACCCGGCAAAACGGAGGAAGTAAAATTTGAACTTCCGCCCATTGCGCATACTTTTAAAGCAGGGCACCGTATTATGATACAGATACAAAGCACCTGGTTTCCGCTGGCAGACAGGAACCCGCAGCAGTTTATAGATATTTACCATGCTGATGATAAAGACTTTATAAAAAGCGACATTAAGGTTTTTCACAATGCCCAGTTTGCTTCTAAACTGGTATTACCGGTGTTGCCATAAAACATCATCTCTCTCTTGCTTTTATACTATAAAGCCGTTGTTGAACATCTATGTTCAACAACGGCTTTATCATTGGCATAAAACAATGCTGTTGCATAGCTTATATTAAAGCCAACCAGCTACTAATAAATAAATGCCCCCGCCAGTGCTTGGCAATTAATGTTTACATTAGCGGCAAAAAACATACTATGCCAAATGAAATATTCGGCCAGGTTGATGATTATATCAGCGGCCTTTTTAACGAGCCGGACGAAGCCCTTGCAGCCACCAGGCAATCAATTATAGATGAAGGTATACCTCAAATAAGTGTATCTGCCAACCAGGGCAAATACCTTAATATGCTGGCAAAACTATGCAGCGCCAAACGCATACTGGAGATAGGTACGCTGGGCGGCTACAGCACCATTTGGATGGCCAGGGCTTTGCCTACAGATGGCAAACTGGTTACCCTTGAATATGAGCCTAAACATGCAGCCGTAGCATTGAGCAACATTGAAAATGCGGGCCTGGGTGATATTGTTGAAATACGTTTAGGCAAAGCCATAGACCTGTTACCGCAATTGCAGGAAGAAGGCGCGGAGCCATTTGACATGATATTTATTGATGCCGATAAACCGCCTTATACGGAGTATTTTGAATGGGCGCTGAAGCTATCCCACCCCGGCACCCTTATTGTTGCCGACAATGTAATACGCGATGGCAAAGTGCTTGACGAAAGCATTACTGATGAAATAGTAAACGGCGTACAACGCTTTAACAAAGCACTTGCAGCCTGCACTGCGGTAACTGCCACCATTGTACAAACAGTTGGTGTAAAAGAGCATGACGGCATGGCTTTGGCAATTGTAAAATAAAATAGTTATTACATGATATTGTGCCAATGGACAAAGCGAAAAGCATCTAATTTTTTGACAGCTTGTATTTGCATAAACATCTTATTATTTATGTTAGTTTCGTGCAAATCACCATCAGATAAAGTGGTGGATGATTTCAAAAAATTGGATAGCTCTCTCCAGATTATTAATGCATCTGTGGCCGTTGGAGATACCCTGTTAAGGCTTAACCTTTCCATATTGGCTCAGCTACAAAGCAACCCTGCACTGGCCCGCAAAGCCGATTCGGTTTATATGGCTACAGCCTTAACCACCGCTTTAATTGATTCTGTTAAAGAGATAATTTCAGTACAAGATACCACCGGTGAAAATACGTATATTTCAAGCCAGGTTATGGCAAGCGGCAACTGTGGCATACATTTATATAACAAGCTTTTTAATGCCTATATGCTTTGCCATAAGTATGCAGCAAGCCCTTTAGCACAAGCAAAGGTAGACAGCCTAAACACAACGCTGAACGATTGTTCATCCTATGCTTTATTTGAAGAGAAACTCATAAAAGCCACTCCTTCTGCTGGCACCATAACAATACTTTCAAAACTAAAAACTGATTGCATTGCTTCGGCAATAGTTATTTTGCAGGATATTAAAAACCACATGGCTAAAATACAATAACGGTTTTACGCAGTGCAATAAATAATAAACCCCGCCTTTATGTAAAGCGGGGTTTATTATTTACTACAGCAATATCATCACTAATTAAACTTTACTTCAAACAGCAAAGGCCAGTCTTTGCCGGTAATATAAAAACTGTTTTTAGCGGCATCGTAAGCAATACCGTTTAATACATCATTATTAGGGTCCCAGTCTGCGGGGTAGCTTACACCAGCTTTATCAAGTAAACCTGTCAGGTCGGCCCTGCCAAGCACTTTACCAGTAACGGGGTCTATTTTTAGAATTTTGTTGGTTTCAAAAACATTGGCATAAACAACACCGTTTACATATTCAAGTTCATTTATCTGGGGCACGGGGCCATACTCATCAGTAACACCGGTTATACGTTTTATCTTGAATGTTTCCGGGTCAACAAAATAAAGGTTGCTGCTGCCGGTACTAATAATCAGTTCTGTACCATTCTGCGTCATCCCCCACCCCTCACCGGTCGTCCACTCAAACTCCTGTATTTTTTTAAATGTAACGGGGTCGTATACAAACACTTTTTTTTCACGGTAAGTAAGCTGGTACAGTTTGTTGTTTATTACAGATATGCCCTCGCCAAAATATTTTTTATCAAGGGCCAGTTTTTTTTCTGCTTTACCAGTGGCAAGGTCGTTAATACGTATATTACTCTCGCCATAATTGCCTGCGCTTTCGTACAGCTTATTGTTTAGTAAAAAAAGCCCTTCGGTATACGATGTTGTATCGTGCGGGTATGTTTTAACAATGGTATAGTTAATAACAGGGGTAGCTGTGTTGGGTA
>CAZRDD010000200.1:0-8742 GCA_964598675.1 uncultured Parafilimonas sp. | reverse complement strand
ATTATCAATAACAGCATTAATAAACAGCAGGTAGTTGTTTAACTCAAAATAATAATAGCAGTTGCTATAAACAGCCCTGGCACCGCGGGATGAACTTAGCCCATACGATGCATACAACAGTGCAACCTTGTCTTTTATATTCTGCAGGTGGTGCTGTTTTTGGCTGGTAAAAGTGGCTAAAGCACGCTGTACAGCTAAGCTGTCTAATCTGGTTGTGGGTTTGCAATTTTGCAGGGCACCTATTACTGCATTAAATTTTGTATCTAATTGTTTTTCCAGCGCATCGCATTTTGCATCCAGGTTATCTGTTTTAAAGCTTATACTTTTTTCAAACTTTTCCATGGCACCCTCTGCACCTATTTTTGCAGAATCAGTTTGGGCTTTGCTTTGGCAAAAGCCTTTTGTAAAGGTTAGCGGGAATAATAAAAACATCATCCATAAACGCATACACGTATTTTTTGGGTTAAAAAGCAACTGTAAAACTTAAACGCTCCTTATGCAAGCTAAGCAAGGTGCATTAACTTTTAATATTTTTGGCTACCTTTAAAAAGTACAGGTGCTGGCTTGTTTGCCATAAATAAAGCAGCCCTTATTACCCAAAAATACAATGCCATGTGTAAACCCTGCTGGCTGTTTATATTGTTTACCCTGTTAACCTGCATTTGTTGTGCGCAGAATAAATGTGGTAGAATCCTGTCTTACAAAGTTGCTTTTGCCTGCGATACCGCAGCCACACAACAAAAAGATTCTGTAGCATTGCAGCAATGCAATCATTGCAAAAGCTGGCATTATCCATCAATAGCAATGGTGCAGAAAATAATATCGCACATGCAGGTAATATCAACCTCGGAGCATCACTGGTTTTATGCCGACTACCCTTGCGCCGTACAGGGAGACTTGCTGTACAACCATAAACAATACCACTATTACCTTAATGCCGGGGGCTATGTTGTATTAACAGCCGCAGATGATAAAGGGGATGAGCTTTACCTGGGCTGTGGCAAGGGGGAGTATGGCAAATATTTTTTGACTACCCGTTTTTCTAAGGCGGATTATTAGTTTAATACATGGATATTTGACAATATGAAACGACTCTTAAAACTGGAAGCATGGCAGGTGTTTGTTTTCTTGATTCTGCCTGCAATATTCGCGTCAAACGATTTGTTATGGTTATCGGTTATATGGTCAATAGTGTTTTTTAGCGCTGTTTTGTATTTGGGGCTTCAATTACACAAAGCCGCCCTGCCTTACTATAAGGCCAATAAAACAAAGTTTATTGTCAACACTGTTTTTATGGCTGCATACCTCGCAGCCATTGCAATACTTTTTAATTTTTTTACCAACGTTACCAATAACTTTCAACAGCATGGCTGGGTATTACTGGCGCTTTTTGCCGGGCATGTTTATTTTGCTTACTGTCTGATTTATTTGGCTATATTTTTTGCAAAACTGCTTACCGCCTTAGAATTTGGCAGGGTGGAAAAATTTGACTCCTACGCCGGTAATTTTTTCCTGATTATTTTCCTGGTGGTTGGCGTATGGTGGATTTATCCTAAAATAACCCGGTTTTTAGCAAAGGAAAATTTAGCGTAGCAGTTGCAGGTGTTGAGTGTGTTATAAACGGCAATTACTAAAACGGGTACGTGCAGCTATCTTCATAGTATTGCCTTAATAGGCTGCATTGTGTGCTTCAAACAATAGTCTTTAAATAATAATCTCCAAGCAATAATCTTCAAGCAAAAGCCTTCAAACAAAAGTCTTCAAACAATAATCTTCAAGCAATAATCTTCAAATTACACTCTTCAAACAACGGGCAATTTACCATGGACCATCAACCATGGACCATGGACCGCTTACACATGCTTCTTTGTACTAAACGGTACCGAAAAACCAATACCTAACTGGCTTTGTACCTGCAGGCCAGGGCTGGTGCCGTTGGGGCCAAACAGGCGTACATTATCATCGTAAATAAAGTTAAGGGTGTATGTGGCGCTTAGGTAGCGGTTTATTTTAAACGTAAAATAGTTGGTCATGTACATGTCTATGTTCTGGGGGCGGTTGGCGTAGTCGCTAAACAGGTCAAGTCTGCCTTTGTAGGTAATGTTTTTGGTAATGGGGTGGGCGTAGTTAAGCGATGCAAAGGCACCAAACTCGTTTAAAAAATGCTTGTTGCTGTCTACCCCGTACACCCCCTGTTTGGATAGGGCATTGTTAAGCACCATAGTGGTACGGTTGGTAATGGGGGATAGGAACATGCTGAAGCTTTTAACCGGCTTATAGTCCATACCCACGGAGAGCAGTAAATACCCCGGCGACAGCAATGCCGATGCAAGCGATTTTGCGCTGCCGCTGTAACTGTAACCATTAAAAAACTGGGTGCGAAAGTTAAACAGGCTACTGATGTACAGCTTGTTGGTGGTATCAACCCGCAGGCCGTATTTGGAGAGGTAATCAAGCCGGTCGTCGTTTTTACGCGCACCAATGCTGGTGGTTTGCACAAAGCCCAGGTTATAATCCACATTATTATCCCAGGTTTGGTTTTTATGGTGGTAGTATAAAAAGTAGTTTACGTAACTGTTAAGCGCTATGGAAAAATTATCGCCACCTGCCGCCCAGTTTTTTTGGCTGCCCTGGGCCATGTTAAAGTTAAAAACCCCGCCCCGTTTCCAGGTCCAGTGCGATGTGTCGGCAGCTTTATTAATGGTGCGGAACACCTCTGTAGGCAGTTGCCTAACAGGTATGTTTTGGGCAAAGGTTGTAATGCCGGTGGTAACAAAGCTAATCAGTAACAATAATATTGCTCTATTCATGTGCCTCCCTGGTAACTATGATGCGCAAATATAGCCTTGCAAACCCAGAAAAAACTGTTAACAATCTGCCAAACTGACACAACATATTTTTAAGTATTTTTGCAAACTAAATTGTTTTGAGCGGATGGAATTACTGGAAACCATACAGAAAGTGCACGATGAGCAAAGGCAGGGCGAAGCGTATGCCCCCTTTGCACAGGATGTTAATATTTACACCAAAAGGTTTTATATAGAAAGCTACGGCTGCCAGATGAATTTTAGCGACAGCGAAATTGTGGCCTCTATACTACAGGGCGAAGGCTATGGTGCCACCCGCAATTTTGAGGAGGCCGACCTGGTGCTGCTTAATACCTGCAGCATACGCGAGAAGGCCGAGCAAACCATACGCAAGCGCCTTACCGAGTTTAGGAAGGTAAAGGAAGCCCGCCCCGGTATGCTGGTAGGCGTGCTGGGCTGCATGGCGGAGCGCCTTAAAGCAAAGCTGCTGGAAGAAGAAAAGCTGGTGGATATGGTGGTGGGCCCCGATGCCTACCGCAGCCTGCCTGGCCTTATTGAGGAAGCCGAAACAGGGCAAAAAAGCGTAAACGTACAGCTGAGCAGGGATGAAACGTATGCCGATATATCGCCCGTGCGGCTGGATAGCAACGGAGTAACCGCCTTTATTTCCATTATGCGGGGCTGTAACAACATGTGCAGCTTTTGCGTGGTGCCTTTTACCCGTGGCCGGGAGCGCAGCCGCGATGCCGCCTCCATTTTAGCCGAAGCCAGGGATCTTTTTGAAAGAGGTTTTAAAGAAGTTACGCTGCTGGGCCAGAATGTTGACAGCTACTACTGGGTGGCCACCGGCACTGGTAAAGATACCATGATACACGATAACGGCGCCAATACCGCCAGCGGCCAGCAGGGCAACGTGGTAAACTTTGCCAGCCTGCTGCAGATGGTGGCGCAAATAAGCCCGCTGTTAAGGGTACGCTTTAGTACATCGCACCCCAAGGACATTACCGAGGAGGTGCTGCACACCATGGCCAAGTACAACAATATTTGCAAATACATACACCTGCCCGTGCAAAGCGGCAGCAGCCGTATACTGCAACTGATGAACCGCACCTACACAAGGGAATGGTACATGGCCAAGGTAGACCAAATTAAAAAAATACTTCCCGGCTGCGGCATAAGCAGCGACATTATTTCGGGGTTTTGTACCGAAACCGAGGAAGACCATGCCGAAACCCTTGCCATAATGCAGTACAGCGGGTACGATTACAGCTACATGTTTTTTTACAGCGAAAGGCCCGGCACCCTTGCCGCCCGCCGCTATACAGATGATGTGCCGCTGGAAGTGAAGAAAAGAAGGCTGCAGGAAATTGTAGACCTGCAGGGCAAACTATCAGTAGAAAGCAACAAGCGCGATATAGGCAATACCTACGAGGTACTTATTGAAGGCGACAGCAAACGCAGCAGTGCCGACTGGATGGGCCGCAACACCCAAAACAAGGTAATAGTATTTGGCAAAGGCCATTACAACCTGCAAAAAGGCGATTATGTGCAGGTAAAAGTACACGGCAGCACCCAGGCCACCCTGCTGGGTGAAATTGTAGCACAATAAAAAGAGAGGTTGAACGTCAGGCGGAAGAAGGTTTGTAGTTTATAGTTTGTGGTTTGTAGTTGGCGGAAGCAGGAATAAAAAGCGGACTGGTGATTTAGACCACTGATTTATTTGATTTTTCTGATGATACTGATGGAAACAATTTGAAAATAGACCGCTGATTTATCTGATTTTTATTATTACACTGAAAAAATAACCAGTTAGATAATCATACACAACAACAACCCAAACCAGCCTTACAAGCTAACCTGAAACGGTAGTTTAGGGTAAGATGAAACAGCGCAACTATCAGCAGCCCGAACCCAAACGTGTTGATACCAACGTATCACGCAAAGTGATAAAAAGTAAAGCTTGCGCAGCGAAGTAACAGGAGGGGATGGCCCGGCAAAGCGGCGGAGCTTCGCGTTTGCCTTGAACTTTTTTGTTACTTTTTTCTTTCAAGAGAAAAAAGTAAGTACATGGTAGGCGCAGCCGCGAAAGGCCGAAAGCCGGAGGAAAGGCGGAAGGTGTAAGGCAGAAGGCGGAAGGTGTAATGCAGAAGGAAGAAGGTGTAAGAAAAAAGGCAGAAGGAGGAAGGCAGAAGGCGATAGGCAAAAGGAATAAAGTATTAAAATATTAAGGTATAAAATAGAAGGCAGAAGAAGGAAAGGAAAAGGGGAAGAGGCTTTGATGAAATACCAAGGGGTAGTTTATCAACCAAACACCCATCGCTTTAAAAAGGGTTTAGGTGAACAGATGATAAACCAATCACCCGAACAGCTTTCCCGCCATGGACAATGGGCCATCAACCATGGACTTCCTTCTACGGACAATGGACAATGGACTATGGACAATGGACTAACATAAAAACAAGTGCAGCATGGATATTCAATCAATAAAAAACCGCTTTGGCATAATAGGTAATTCGCCCGCGCTAAACCACGCCTTAAATGTGGCGGTGCAGGTGGCCGGTACCGACCTTAGTGTACTGATAGTAGGCGAGAGTGGTGTAGGTAAAGAGGTTTTTTCGCAAATAATACACGCCCTGTCATCGCGCAAGCACAACTCATTCATTGCCGTTAACTGCGGCGCCATACCCGAGGGCACGATAGACTCAGAGCTTTTTGGCCATGAAAAAGGCGCTTTTACCGGCGCGGTAGACAGCCGCAAGGGCTATTTTGAAACTGTTAGCGGCGGCACCATATTTTTAGATGAAATTGGCGAAATGCCCTTAGGCACCCAGGCCCGCCTGCTGCGCGTGCTTGAAACAGGCGAGTTTATACGTGTAGGCTCCTCAAAAGTGCAAAAAACCGATGTGCGCGTAATAGCCGCCACCAACCGCGAGCTGGTAGATTTTACACTTAACGGCCGCTTTAGGCAGGACCTCTATTACCGCCTTAGCACCGTGCCCATACGTGTACCCGCCCTGCGCGACCGTAAGGAAGATGTAAACCTGCTGTTCCGCAAGTTTGTGATAGATTTTGCCGAGCGCTATAAAACCAACCCCGTACAGCTTGACGAAGAAGCAAAAACCCTGTTAATAAACTATGCCTGGCCCGGTAATGTGCGCGAATTAAAGAATATTGCAGAGCAAATTTCAGTACTTAGCACACAGCCCATTATTACCGGCAACGAGCTTAGAAAGTTTTTGCCCGAAAAAAATGGTCAAAACCGCCTGCCCGTACTGGCAGGCAATACACCGCAAAGCGCCGAGTTTGCCAACGAAAGAGAGATACTGTACAAGCTTTTTTTTGATATGAAAAAAGATGTAACAGAGCTTAAAAAAATGTTTTTGGAAATTGTGCAAAACCCATCGCTGGCGGGTACGGCAGCCAGGTACACGCACGAAAGCCTGATGAACGACCATGCGCTTAATGGCGACAGCAGGCACACCTACGATGTACCTGCGGTAATGCAGCCCAGCATATTACAACCCCAGCCGCAGCACCAGGGCCACGGCCAGGCGGTTTTGCTGGACCATAACCACCCCGATGAGGAAATTCACCAGCACGAGGTGGTGGAAGAATCGCTGAATATTATGGATAAGGAAAAGGAGCTGATTGAAAAAGCCCTTAAAAAACATAAAAGCAAACGTAAAGATGCCGCTGCCGACCTTGGCATTAGCGAGCGCACCCTTTACCGCAAACTAAAAGAATACGATATAAATGAATAATAACCGGTTTACAATAATGAAGCAGCAGGGCCCTTTTAAAACAGCGGTGTTGGCCATAATGGTTGGTTTTTGCATGCTGCTGGCCACCGGCTGCGGTATTTATACGTTTAGAGATGCCAGCATACCCGATAACATTAAAACCATTAAAATAAATTTTATTGAAAACCGGGCCACCATTGTAAACCCGCAGCTGGCCTCAAAACTTACCGACCAGTTTAAGCAAACCGTATCAAACAACATACGCAAGGCATCGCTGGTAACCGCCGATAATGCCGATTATATCATCAGCGGCAACATTAGCAACTACTCCGTAAGCACTTCGGGCATCAGCAGTACGCAGGCCACCACCAACCGCCTTACGGTAGGGGTACACCTTATATTAAACAATACCACCAAAAGCGAGATTAAGGAATATGATATTAGCCGCGATTTCGACTTTTCGTCAAACCTTACCCTTACCCAGGCCGAAAACAGGTTGTTGCCCGATATTATAAAAAACATTAGCGACGAAATGTTTAACCGCATTTTCTCAGCCTGGTAATACTATTGTACATTCGCCACGCACAATAAACAATGAGCTATACAAACGAAAATACAATACTGCAAACGCTAAGCGCCAAATCGGGTGCCGGGCAGGATGTGTTGGTAGAGGAGCTTATAGCCCTTACCACCAAATACCCTGCTTTTGGCACAGCCAAATACCTGCTGGCCAAAAAGGCCCGGCAGCAAAAGCATGCAGGGTTTAAAGCGTTTGCACAGGATGCCGTTATTTATTTTGCCCAGCCTTTTTGGTTTCACTTTAAGCTGAATGAGGAAACGTATTTCCCCGGGGAAACGCTTACTACCCAAAATATAAATAATTTAAATAACGGTGCGCCGCAGGGCGATGCAGCCCCCGCCGTTGTAGATGAAGCTGCCGCAGAAACCACCATTGCAGAAGAAGCCCTGGCAACAGCCCCTGTTTACGAACAAACAGTGTTGGCGCAGCAGCCGCAGGCGGCAGACGAAACTGTTATTGCAGAAGAAGCCTTGGTTGCAGCGCTTTTGGAAGCAGACGCAGCAGCAGACGAGCCACCGCCAGCAGAAGAAACCACCATTGCAGAAGAAGCTTTGGTACTTCCCCCTGCGGAAGAAGAAACAGCTTTACCGGGAGAACAGCAGCCAGCCGAAGAAAGCCTGGCGCTGCAACCTGCGGAGGAAGAAACGGTTGTGGCGGAAGTGCCTGAGGCAGCGGAAGAAACGGTTGTTGCCGAAGAAGCTTTGTTGCAAACCACTGTGGAGGAAGTAGCAGCTGTAGCGGAAGCGCCGCAGCCGGTGGAAGAAATAATTGTTGCCGAAGAAGCATTGATACTGCCCCCTGCGGAGGATGAAACGGTTGTGGCGGAAGAGGTGGTAACCACCCAACCCGCTGCCAGGCCAGTATTGCCTGCGGAGGAGTTTAAACCCAAACTGCCGGTATTTACGGCAGAAGATGCCCCCGACGAAGATGGGGAGGGTTTTGAGGATGCCGATGCTGAGCGCGAAGCCACCCAACCCCTGCCCGCCAACAACCGGCTGAGCAGCATGTTACAGCAGCAAATGGCCCATTTTAACAAGCCCGTAACGGCCGAAACACCCGTGCCGGTTGAAAACGAGCCTTATCATACCATAGATTACTTTGCATCGCAGGGTATAAAGCTGTCGCAGGAGCTGCTGCAGCAGGGCCATATTTCGGTAAAGGTGAAGAAGTTTACCTACTGGCTGAAGCAGATGAAACGCATTCACCCGCAGCCTGCCGACCTGGGTATTGATGAGGAAGACGAGCATAAGGTGCTGCGCAGTGCTGCATCCTCAAACAAGCCGGAGGAGGTATTAACCGAAGCCATGGCCGAGGTTTTTGCCAAACAGGGGTTAAATGATAAAGCCATTGAACTGTACACAAAATTAAGTTTTTTAAATCCATCCAAATCCGCTTACTTTGCAGGCCAAATTGAGCAATTAAAAGAAAATTAACATGGTTATTCTATTTTTTATATTACTGCTTATCGCCTCTGTAATACTTGGTTTTATTGTTTTAATACAAAACCCCAAAGGCGGTGGCCTTTCCGGCCAGTTTGGCGGTTTCAGCAACCAGTTAATGGGCGTAAAACACACCACCGATGTACTGGAAAAAGGCTCCTGGATATTTGCAGCCG
>CAZRDD010000199.1:7572-8782 GCA_964598675.1 uncultured Parafilimonas sp. | reverse complement strand
CTCGAACCCAAGACCCATACATTAAAAGTGTATTGCTCTACCAACTGAGCTACGGAATCGTTCCCTGTTTTTTGGGAGTGCAAAAATAGGAGAAATTCATAATCTGCCAAATTTTTATTCCTTTTTTTCAAAGAAATTTTCTGTCGCCTCTTCAACCGCGTATAAACAATCTGTATGTATTACTTTTGCCGGGTAAACATTATAACTACAAAGCATGGCATATTTTACTAATAAGGTGGTGGTGGTAACGGGTGGGTCTGAAGGTATTGGCAAGGCACTGGTAGATGCACTTATACAACAGGGGGCCAAGGTGGCTACCTGTGCAAGAAATTACGATAAATTGTACCGGCTTAAAACCAATTACCCCGATAAGCCCTTTATTGTACACTCCGCAGATGTTAGCCGCGAGGCCGAATGCCAAAGCTTTATTAAAGAAACCGTTGATACTTTTGGCACGATAGATATACTGATTAACAACGCAGGCGTATCAATGCGGGCCTTGTTTGAAGAAACCAGCCTGGATACCCTGCGCCGTGTAATGGATATTAACTTTTGGGGGGCCGTGTACTGCACCAAATACGCCCTGCCTTATATTTTAAAGCAAAAAGGCACCGTGGTGGGCATTTCCTCGGTAGCGGGCTACAGGGGGCTGCCAGGCCGCACAGGCTACAACGCCTCAAAATTTGCCATGCAGGGCTTTATGGAGTCGCTGCGTACCGAGTTGCTGCACAGCGGCACCAATGTTATGTGGGTATGCCCTGGCTTTACCGCCTCAAACATACGCAACGCAGCCCTAACCAAAGATGGCAGCCCGCAAGGCTTTACCCCGCTGGATGAGCACAATTTAATGAGCGCCGAGCAATGCGCCGCCCTAACACTAAAGGCCATAGAAGGCAACAAGCGTACACTGGTGTACACCACCGGCGATAAACGCACCATTATTTTAAACAAGCTTTTGCCCCGCCTGGCCGATAAACTGGTATACAAATTCTTTTATAAAAATGGCGAACTGGTAAAATAATTTCACTGCTTATATTGATAAACTTTTTTCATGCCGATTGTTACCCTTTCTACCGATATAGGACAGGCCGATTACATTGTGGGCGCCATAAAAGGGCAATTGCTTACGGCAGATGCATCAAACAACATTGTTGATATAACCCACCAGTTATCGCAAAACAATTACCAGCATGCGGCTTACCTGTGCAAC
>CAZRDD010000199.1:0-7562 GCA_964598675.1 uncultured Parafilimonas sp. | reverse complement strand
GCAACAATGCCTTCAGGCATTTTCCCGCAGGCACGTTTCATATCATCATTGTTAACCTTTTTGAAAACCCGCCGGCTTTTATGCTGGTGGCCGAGCATAAAGGGCAGTACATTGCCTGCCCCGATAATGGCATACTTACCACTATTTGCGGCGTAAAACCTGTTAATATACTGGCCATACCTGTTGATGCCAGCCTGGGCTTTGGCGTGCTTGCCTGCACACAGGCCATTGCCGGTGCCATTAAAAAACTGCACCAGGGCTACGGCGTACAGCATATAGGCGAGCCTGTTACCAATATTGTTGAAAAATACCCCTTGCGGCCTACCATAGGTGCAGACTGGATTGACAGCCAGGTGATTTTTATTGACAGCTTTGAAAACGTGGTGATTAACATTACCAAAACCGAGTTTGAGGAGCAGCGTAAAGGCCGCAATTTCAGGATTATTTTTACCCGCAAAGAGGTTATTGAAAAACTGAGCGACAACTACGCATCCGTTAGCGCGGGCGATAAACTGGCCTGGTTTAACTCCGCCGGCTACCTTGAAATTGCTGTAAACAAAGGCAATATGGCCGGCCTGTTTGGCCTTACCGGCTATACCGAAAACAGCCTGCAGCAAGCCGCCATGCACAACAAACTGCTGTACCAAACCGTACGCATCTTTTTTTGGGAATAACCATATTTAAGGCAAAAACACACCAAAGGCGGCCGTGGGGCCAGCTTTAAGCACCCATCCCGGCGGTGGTTGTGTCACTCACTTGTACTGCATAACCATTGGCGGCAAAGCCCAACACCAGCCAGTATATTAACTGCCCTCTGCCGCTTTGCAGTAACGCCTATGGTCGCGGCACATCGCCGCCCAGGGGCCTTCCAATTTCCCAATCCAGGCCAAAGGGGTCGGTAAGGCGGCCAAGCCTCCAGCCGTGCTCCTCCCCTACAGCAAACACTTCTGTTGCACCGGCAGCAAGCGCCTGTGCAAATAAAGCATCGGGGTTAGTAACCGTTAATATCATACGCACGGGGCTTGCGCCATGGGCAGGCTCGCCATCGCTTACCCAAAAGCCAGCGCCATCCACCACCAGCTTAGCCACAATATTACCGTCAGGGTCTTCAATGCGGTAGGTTTCTGCAGCGCTAAAAGCTTTTATGTAAAAAGCAACGGCAGCAGCCCCGCCTTTCACGGTAAGCCAGGGCTCAATGGCGGTTGTAACAGCAGCATGGGTGCTGTGTGTATTGCTCATACTACGGGTATTACAGGTAAATGTATCTGCTAAAATTATGCAATCGCATGTTGACAGCAGCAAATTTTTATAGCTAACGCTTCTAAATCCTGTTACCCTGTTGCGGCTTCAGCACATAATAGCATTGCCGGTGTTGTCTTTATTTGTGGCGGCAAAGCGTACTATACTTGGTAAAAAACAGAACAACGGGCAAGGTAATTACGGCACCTTGCCCGTTGTGTTATTGCTTTGCAGTTTTGTTGCAACTAATGTTACTGTTGCAAAAACGCCACTATTTTTTTTCTTTCATCGTCAGTTATCAAAGCCCTGGTTTGCATGTGCAAACCTATGGTTTCCCATTGCTCGTGCGAAAAAGCCGAAGGCGATGGGGTATTATGGCAACGCTGGCAATTTTCAACCCACAATTGCGCACCCGTTTTAGCCGCTATTGCCTGGCTGGCTTTGCAACCACCTGCCAATGCAGCAACAGCTATAATTGCGCCTGCTATAAAGGCGGCAGATGTTTTGGATATATTAGTTAGTAATTTCATATAATCGATTTTTAAAATTCAACTGAAAATTGCAGGTAACATGAGTTTGTTTTAATGGTGCTGGCTGTACCCCCAAGGCTTTCTGGTACGGTATTACCAGTTTTGGCTATGTTATACGTAAATTTAAGCACTGTGCGCCAGGTTAACCAGTAATCGAGCCCTGCATCGTATGTGCTTGTATTTTGGCTCCAGGCAGAGGAGCCTGGTGTTTTAAAACTGGCATACCTAAATGCAAACTCCAGGTTTTTAATTATTTTACTTTCGCTTGCTGTAGGGCGTAACGATATTTGCGCAAAGCCTGAATTTGTTTGATTTTTAAAAGTATAGGCCGACGAGTCAACAGGGCTGGAGTATTGTTGATTGCTGATATGTATGGCATTGTACTGCCCTTTAATACTAACCAAAAACGGGCGGATGTTTTTAACATAATTCAAATCAAAGGCATACATATCTGTTTTAGCATTTTCAAACACCGAACCAACATCGCCCACTTTACCAAACATACCAGATACACCCAGCTCAAGGCTTGAGTTTGAAAAAGGCAACCAGCCCAACCTGGCAGTAATGGTTTTATTTTTGTTATTATCGCTAATACCGGCCCCTTGTATTTCTCCATCCGGCAACAATTGCATGCCATTCGTTATGGCCACATCGTAATTCCATTTCATATTGCCCATAGGCAGGCCGCCTTCAAACTCAATACCAAAGTCGCTGGCTGGTGGCAAATCGGCCACGCCAATAGGGTCGCCTGCAACCTTGTCAATCCATCCTGCTGCATATCTTTTGTTGTAAGTACCAAAAGGCAGTACAAAATACCCTGCCCTTACAATAAGGCCCGGTGCCACAAAATACGATGCATCTGCCCAGTTTACGCCCAGGCTGCTGCCATCGAAAGACGGCTCAAATTCAAGCAGCAGGTTTTTATCATGCCTCCATAAAAACATGGGGCTAAATTCATAGTGGTTAGCATCTGCAAAGCTGTTCGCCCGTATTTTTTGGCTAACACCACCCGTAGTGGTGGTGGTTGAACTGGCAACAAAGCCAAAGGTGGTAAGGCCAACCACCATAAAATGGCTTTCGCCTGTTTTATGGTCTGCCACCTGCTGTTCAAGCGCGCTTATCCTGTCAAGCAACGCTGAGTCGGTAACCGTTTGTTGTGCATTAGCATGCTGATAAAAAAGCACCAGGCAGGCACAGCACAGCAAACGTATTTGTAGTTTTATATATTTCATTTTACATTTAATTTGGCGTGTAGGAATAGTTTTAAACCCTGAAGAAAACTTTACTGTTTGGCTTTAGCCAGTGTGCGTATATAATCTATCAGTTGCCATCTTTGGGTTTCAGTAAGCGCCCCTTTATAAGGAGGCATTGCATTGCGGCCTGTAGTTATCATCCAAAAAAGGGCACCATCTGATTGTTTTTGAACCGCATCGGATGTATGATCGGCCGGTTTGGGATTTAACGCAACTGCAGCAGCACCATCACCTTTACCTTTTTCCCCGTGGCAAGGAGCACAGGTAGAAATATAGAGCTTTCGTGCATCTTTAAGCATTGCCGGATTTGCGGGTACCGGATTTAGCACATTTTCTGCATCTTTTGGTGCAACCCATGGTTTATTTTGCTGTGCATGCAAGGCGTTAACGCTTGATATTATAGAAGTTGACAGCAGTAATGCAAACGTGCATAAGCGTTTGAGTAGTAACATACAGTTTGGTTAAATGGTGAATTGATATATCAAAACTATCAAGGAGTTATACCATTAGCACTGACTGTTGTTATTCTAAAACATGATATTTATCATTTCTACACGCACCGTTTATAAGATTAAACTGCTATTTTATGACTTAATACCGTAAATAAGCTAGCAAGGTGTATCTATTATATGGAGGCATTTTCTAAAATAAAAAATGGCATTCAAAAAAAAATTGAACAGATATGTTACTGTTTTCCTCCTGGCTAATTGCATATATTTACTGCACGCAAGCACATACTTATTAATACTATAAACACCCTGTATACAGGGTTTACATCTTTAATAACTATAACATGCAAACATCATTACCTGCAAAATATACCAGTGTTAACCAATACATGGATGAACTGCCTCACTCAGCAAGGGCTATGGCGCAACAGTTAAGGCAAATAATAGCCAGTGCCGCCCCCGCCGCGCAGGAAACCATTAGCTATAACATGCCTGCGTTTACATTGCAGGGCATGCTGGTATGGTATGCTGGCTATAAAAAGCACATAGGGTTTTACCCCAGGGCATCGGCAATACAAGTTTTTAAAGAGGAACTAAGCGCCTACAAAACATCTAAGGGTGCCGTACAGTTTCCATTAAACAGCCCGTTGCCTGTGGAGCTTATAACGAAGATAGTGTTGTACCGTGTAAAGGAAAATGTTGAAAGATCTGGCTTGAAATAAGTACATCATCCTTGCAAAAAATATAAAACCTTAACCCATGTATCCAGGTAAATTTATTAAACCCGCAATGTGGTTTTTATTAACGTCTTTGCTTTTTGTTGGCAACAGCTACGGGCAAACCCAAACAGACAGCATTGCTGACAATACGCATTTTATAAGCGATTTTAAAAATGGGTTTAAAGATACTTTTACACTAAAAGGCTACCACTTTAGGGTTACTGCAGTTATTGAAAACGAGTACGAAAGTTACACGTTTATAATGTAGCGGCTTGAAGGCAAACAATGGGTTAACCAGTTTAGTTTTGGCTACGGTGCAGGCCTGCACCAGCCGGAATATGACCGCAGCAATGATTACAACAACGATGGTTACAACGACCTTGTGTGCTACAGCAGGCATGAAACAGACGGGTATTTGTTTGACACCCTGCACGGCAGCTTTGTAAAAAACGCCACCAGCCCACCTTACAAATGGAAGCTGATTGATACTGCACGCAACGTGTTTTGCTCGCTCGATTTTAACCTTAAAGAAGATTATGGCATATCGCTTTTGTACACGTATAAAAACCTTCAAATATACCCTTACTTTTATTTGAAGATTGATGACAATGATGACCAAACCAAAAAAACACTTACACTATACCGCTGCATAAATGGTGATATAGAAAACCTTAAGCAAATTATGCATACTGATATGGACACCGACAATTATGATTTTTACGAAAACTTCTGGAAGCTGTGCTATAAGGGCTTGCATTATTAGTAAGCAGGCCTTATGCTAAATAAAAGCAGCACATAAATGTTTACCGATGCAAACATGTGCTTACAGCAAACTTTTATACGCAGGCAGCCAGTATAATTACAAGAGGATTTACTGCATCAGCTTTCATCACCAAGTATCCATCGTAATATTTTGGCAATGTTTTTAGCATCATCTACACCACGGTGATGTGTACCTTCCAGCGGAATGCCCAGTATAGCCAAAGCCCCGGCCATCCCCTGCTCATGTACCAACCGCTTTTTAAGCGCAAACAATGTTTTTACATTTATGTGCGATGGGCCAAATGGGTAGCCTACGCCAGTGGCAGTGCATTGTTTTTGAAATTGCCTCAAATCATAAGCCCCAAAACTGGCCCACGGCCTGCTTTGGGCCTGGTATTCCTTTCGTAATATGCCGCAGGCTTCTCTAAAGCCAATGCCTTCTTTTTCAATCAATTCAGGTGTAATGGTTGTAAGCGAAGTGCAAAATGCACTTATTGTTGAACGTTCAGGCTTTACCATTATACCTCTGTTATCAGTAATTTCGCCTGTGTTTACATCCAACAGGCAAATGCCTATTTCAATAATATCATTCTCCATACCTTCAGGGTTTGCTCCCTCCCAACAGGTAGCTTCAATGTCTACTATTAATATTTTGTCTAATTTTTGTGCCATGTTAATTTGGTATTTAAGGTTGTGTAAGTGTTAGTGTTTAATCTAACGGACGATTTGAGATGTTCTTATTTTTAGTTTTACAGGGCTTAGTGTAATTTTTTTAGGTCGCAGGGTTTATGTTATCAACAGGTTTGTTTTGCCAAAGGTATTAAGAATGCCAATATCTCCACTGGTGTTTTTTATAAACCCTCGCTATCACCAGCGTTGACACTGCATTATTAGAATGCTTTATAAAAGCCAGACTATATATGTTATATGCCGCCGCAGGCCTCTGCGCATAAAACTACCTCAGCACTTCTGCTGTTGTTAAAAACTCGTCAATAAGGGAGGGTGTTAAGAAGAATGTACAACCATTTAATCTGCTTATAATTAAGCATGCTAAAAAGCTTTTCGCTATACTAAGCATAGTGAAAAGTTTAACATACAGCCCCGTAACCAAAGGTGAGAGCTAAAGAAAAAAGGCTATATGTAAAGTGATGCCGTAATTTTAAAACAAGTGCTTACCTTCTCTCGTCATGATTTAATAGCAAATACACAACACATAAATAACAGTTACCAGTCTATTTTAAAATTGCACACTCCATCTGGATAGCAATAACTTCGTATGTTTCCGAAAATATTTTCCGGCTTCGGATAATCCCAATATTCCTTTTACTAATCAGTGTTACAGGTTTGCCTACAGATAATAAATTTATGTCGGCCTTGTTTATAAAATAGCATTTTAGTTCTTCGGGACTAACCCCTTTTTCCCCGTCGTACAAAATAGCGTACTCTGTACCACCATTGTCTGTACTTATTTCCTTAACTACATCAGTAACAACAAAGGTTTCCTTTTCAAAAGAGGTATCGTTATAACTGATAATACCCCTTGCAAGTTTTTCTTTTCTAAATGCAGAGTTTCTATATTTCTCTATTATTACCGATGCTTTTACAGCTTGTTTCTTTAGCATAGCTACAGTATCAACTATCTCTGTTTTTTGTACAGGTGAGGATACTGAATCAGTTTTACTGGCTTTTGCATCAGTCTTGCTTGTGTTGGAATTACATGCCACCATTAGTAAAATTGCGGTTACTGATAGATAAAAGAGTTTCATTTTCAGGTAGAGTTTTGATTTATGGAGAATTTTTTGTTTAAACAGCCTCTAAGTAAACCGGCCTAACACCACGATAGCTTTTTAATGCAGCTAAAAGCAGCTCTAACAACCATACATGTTGTTTTACACACTCACTTGCAAAAAAGTATTAAAATCGTCGTTTGCAACGATTATACGTTATGCAGCGCTCTTATGTTGAAATTAAGTGGATAATATAAAGCCTTTGCTTTTGAAATGAGTTTTTATCGGTTCCATCGGGTTTAGCTTGTTTTAATAATATTAAACGGGTTTCAAGTCAAAGCTACAGAAGCATCAGTTAATTGCATAATATATTTTACCGGAATACCACTAAAGCAATCAAGTTTAAACAAGTACAATAAGCTCCTAAGTAATTAATTTCACCAAGTACTTTGCTTTACGTTCTCTGGCATAAGCTATTGAGGTTATTTAAACCTTTTTATTTATCTCAACACCTCAATCAAATGTTCAATATCATCCATTGTATTGTATACCGATGGCGATATGCGTAAACGGTTTTGGTACACTTGAATGTTAACGCCCGCATCGGCCAGCCGCTTGCCCAGCTTTTGTTCGGCCCCCTGCAAAGCAAAGCTTACAATGGGCGATGTGCTGCCTTCGGGTGTCATTGGCAGGTAGCCCAGGCCCGGCAGCACCTGCTGTAAACGGGCCAGCATGGGCTGCCTGTATTGCTGTATGGCATCAACACCAGTGTTGAGCAAGTATTTTAGTGAATAATTAAGCGCTGGCACAGCAGCATTGCCCAGGGTGCCTACCTCAAAAAAATGACGGGTTTTATTGCCCTGCGTAAAGCTAAAAGGGGTAT
>CAZRDD010000198.1:0-8789 GCA_964598675.1 uncultured Parafilimonas sp. | reverse complement strand
TGGCAACATTTTAAATTGTATATATATGAAAAAAATATTATTTCTTTTTTTATGCGCTTGCAGTGCCTTATTGGCAATGGCCCAAAAAACAGTGGTGGAAGATAAAAACGCCGAGGTGCGTAATGTAAGCGGCTTTCATGGCGTATATATTTCCAGTGGTATTGACCTGTACATTACCCAGGGCAGCAACGAGGGTGTGGCTGTATCGGCCACCGAGCGCAAGTACCGCGATAACATTAAAACCGTGGTGGAAAACGGCATACTTAAAATATATTACGATGCGGGCATGGGCGTACACATTAACTGGGGCTGGGGCGATAAAAAAATGAAGGCGTATGTTACCGTTAAAAATATTGACGACTTGCATGGCAGCGGTGGCAGCGATGTGTATACCGAAGGTACCCTGCAAACAGATAAATTAAACCTGCACCTTAGCGGCGGCAGCGATTTTCATGGCAGGCTTAATGCCGGCAGTTTTACCACTAAAATAAGTGGCGGCAGCGATATTGATGTTGCAGGCAAGGCAGGCAGTATTTCGGTTGAAGCCAGTGGCGGCAGCGATTTTAAGGGCTACGAGCTTATTGCTGATAACTGCGATGTGCAGGCCAGCGGCGGCAGCGATGTGTACATTACCGTTAATAAGGAATTAAATGTACATGCCAGTGGTGGCAGCGATGTTACGTACAAGGGCACCGGTGTTATAAAAAATTACAGCACCAGCGGCAGCAGCGATGTACGTAAAAAAGGGTAGCAGTACGGCACAAAGCTTGCGTTTAACAGCCAGCACTAAGTTTTTGGTTTTTCTACAGGCCCCCCGCAAAAAGTGGGGGGCTTTTTGTATAGTAGCAATAGTAAGGCCGCAGGTATATGTAGCAGCTGAATTTTATTGTTTACGGTTAAACAGGTTGTTGTGTAAAACAGTTTTTTTTGGTGGGAAGGCGATTTTTTTGGTTGTGTAAACGATAATTCATATAATTTTATCGGGCTGGTTAATAAGTGGTTGCATATAATAAATAGTATGGCCGCTTGTAACGGCTGTTTTTAAATTGTGCAGGATGTTTTTTTTGCGTATCTCTTTTCTCTAATATCCACCATTTGAAAATGTATAAGGAAAAACCCCTTTTAATTTTGCCCCTGTGTGCCGCAATTATTTTGGCAACGGCTTATCTGCAATGGTCATCCCCCGTTTCTCCCTACCTTGATGGTGGTGTTATTGTAACAGTATTGCTTACTTTTTATTTACAGCCCAGAGTTTATACAGTGGCGCTGGGTGTATTTGGTACAGCGGTGGTAACTGCAGGGGCTTTTTTGCCACATGCAAATTTTACAGTTGCCCAGGTGGTTATGCAGCACGGTTTTTCGCTGGGCATAATTGTTTTCAGCGTATTTGCGGTACTGCACGTTAAAAAGCTAAACACATCGGTAAAGGCATACCAGTTGCAAACCCAGGCGTTGTTTGAAAATGCTGCCGAGGGTATTTTTTTAACCAACAGCCAGGGTAAAATAGTATTGGTTAACGCGGCTGCACACAAATTGTTTGGGTACCACCAGGGGGAGCTTTTGGGGCAACATATTGAGGTGCTTATACCAGATAAGTTCAGGCACAGCCATACAGGCCACCGGGCCACTTATTACAAACAACCTTCCTCACGCTATGTGCTTGACAGAAAAGACCTCAGCGCCAGAAAAAAAGACGGTACAGAGTTTCCTGCTGAAGTAGGCCTCAGCTTTTACAGGCAGGATAACGAAATGTATGTAATCTCTTTTGTGCTGGATGTTACAGAGCGAAAGCTGGCCCAGCAGCAACTGCTGCAAAGCGAGCTAAGGCTTAAAAACCTGGTACAGAACATTACCGATATTATAATGGTGGTTAATGAGCATGGCCATATACAATATGTAAGCCCTTCTGTAACGGTTGTATTAGGCTATGCCGAAGGCGAACTGGGCCAAACAGGCATGCTTGGATTAATACATGCTGATGATTGCAGTATGGTAACCCTGTGGCTTTCGCCCGGCTACAAAGCTTCACAGCAGGGTGGCATAAGCGAATGCCGCATGCTGCACAAAAACGGTACCTACCGTTTTGTGGAAGTAAACAGCAACAGCCAGTTACAAAACCAGGCGGTGGGGGGTATAATTTTAACCCTGAGAGATGTAACTGCAAGGCGCAACAGGGAGGAAGAAAAAAATGGACTGCTTATAAGTTTAAGTAAAAAAAATGAAGAAAGCCTTGTGTACGAAATGGCCCTCAGGGAGTCTGAAGAGAAATACAAGTACCTGTTTGAAAACAACCCGGCACCTATTTTTATATGGGATTTTGAAACCCTGCAAATTATTGATTGCAATGAAGAAGCCATACTTAAATACGGTTATTCGCGGGAGGAGTTTTTGAAGATGAATATTAAGCAGATAAGGCCGGAGGAAGATATTCCGCTGATTGAAAAGGTAACCCAAACCCCGGAAACTTACGGTAAAGTACATAACCAGGTGTGGCGCCATAAAAAAAAGAATGGCGACATAATAATAGTGGAGGTTAACGGCCACCTGTTTACGTTTAATAACCGGTTAGCTTCCATTGTACACATCAATGATATTACAGAGAAGTTTAAAGCCCAGCAGGAAATGAAGGCATCGGAGGAGCGGTATAAAATGCTTTTTTATAAAAGCCCCCTGCCCAAATGGATTTACGATACCAACACCCTTGCCGTTGTTGATGTAAACGAAACCGCCCAGCAGCTTTACGGCTATACCCGCAACGAATTTTTGCAAATGTGGGTAACCGGGTTTACCACCCCGCAGGAAGGCCCCGTTTTTGTAAACATGCAACAGCACATAACCCGCGACGATGCTGTGCATTTATTTGGAACGTTTACACACGTACTAAAAAGCAGGGCTCTTATTAAAATGGAGTTATACGGCTACAAGTTTAGCTACGCGGGCCGGGATTGTATGTTGCTGGCCGGTAACGATGTTACCGAAAGGCTGGCCTACATAACATCAGTTGAAACGCAAAATGAAAAACTGAAGGAAATAGCCTGGATGGAATCGCACATTATACGGTTGCCGCTATCGCGCATGATGGGGCTGATAAACCTTATTCAGGATGATGCCATAGCCGAACCCGAGAAAAAAGAACTGCTTACCCATGTGCTCACCTCTGCTTACGAGCTGGATGATATAATTATGCACATTTCCAATAAAACTTTTGAGGCAAAAATAAGGTAGCACGTTTTTTGCTGTAAACCGTGCTGGTTCAAAAAAGCGCCTCTAAGGCAAGCTGGTTGGGGTGCCCAGGCGGCAGCGGATGCTTAAAAAATAAAAACGCTGATCATCCTTAAATATGCTTTATGGGCTTTGTTCGTTTTGTATAATGATTAATTTTACTTTGTTGGTTTTAAAAGTACATTTTTAAGATTGTCTTGCCGCTTATGCGTATATATAAAATTATTAGCCTTGGTATATGTTTAATGCTGGTTGTTTGTGCAAAAGCACAACGCAACCAATACCATTTTTCACGCATTGATATTTCCGCAGGCCTCTCCAACAACGAGGTTAATTGCATTATAAAAGATGAAAAAGGCTTTTTATGGTTTGGTACCCGCAGCGGTCTTAACCGTTACGATGGGTACAAATTTAAAGTGTACAAGCACGATCTGCGAGATACCGCCAGTATAACCGATGACGATGTAACCCAGCTTTTTGAAGGGCCTGAACATACTTTATGGATTAACACCAAAACCAGCCTGGTGGTGTACAGCCTGCTTACCGAAAAATTTAGCCGCCAGGCACAAAAAAAACTAACCACTTATGGTATTGCCGATACCCTGATAACTTCCATCCGTAAGGATAGCAGCGGTAATTACTGGTTTTTAAGTTCAGCCTCGGGTTTGTACAAATACAACCCCGCCACCCAAACCTCCACCCATTTGTTTTATGATGCCAAAAGCGCGGATGATTACCAGGCTAAAAGAATAACCGATTTCTCCCTTGCCGACCCCGGCTTTTTATGGGCGGTAGATTTTGCCGGCAATGTCAGCAAAATGGATTTATCTACCGGCAAAACCGTTTTTAGCAGCCCTGTGTTAAAAGGCATCAACCCAAATGTAACCGAAGGCTTTTTAATGTATGCCGATGCACAAAAGCACCTTTGGTTTTACTCGCCCGGCGTGGCCCTGGGGGTATTTTACTACAATACAGCCACACAAAGCATGGTGCATATTACCAAAGGGGCCAATGGTAAAGCCCTTAATAACGATGTGGTGCGCAGCATAGCGCAGGACGATAACGGCCTTATTTGGGTAGCTACCGACCATGGCGGCGTAAACCTTATTGATAAAAACAGCCTGGAGGTACAGTACCTGCTTAATAACGATGACGATGCACACAGCATAGTGCAAAACAGCATTGATGCCATGTATACCGATAACAACGGTATTATTTGGATAGGTACCTTTAAAAAGGGGCTGTGCTATTATCATAAGGATATTATTAAGTTTCCCCTGTACAGGCACAAACCCTCATTGCCCGATGGGCTGCCGTTTAACGATGTTAACCGTTTTTTGGAGGATGCTAAAGGCAATATATGGATAGGCACCAATGGCGGCGGCCTTATTTATTACAACCGTCAAACGGCAAAATTTACCACCTACAGGCACAACCCTGCCGATGCTGGCAGTATTTGCAGCGATGTAATTGTAAGTATGTGCCTCGACCATAACCAAACCCTTTGGATAGGCACCTACTTTGGCGGGCTGGATAGTTTTGATGGTAAAAACTTTACCCACTACAAACACAACGCGGCAGATGCAAACAGCATATCCGACAACTCTATCTGGTCGTTGCTGGAAGATTCTCAGCAGCGGTTATGGATAGGTACATTTTCTGCCGGGCTCGACAGGTACGACCGCAGCACCAAACAGTTTGTACACTACAAGCCCACCGGCTGGCATTCCGTGCACTGCGCCTACATTTGCGACCTGCTGGAAGCCCGCAACGGCGACATCTGGATAGGCTCAGCCTCCGGCATTGATGTGCTGGAAAAAAGCACCAACGATTTTAAGCACTTTTACAGCCAGGACAAAGCCCGGCCACAAACCAGCCTCAGCAATAACAATACCATTGCTATGCTGAAGGACAGCCGGGGCCTTATTTGGGTAACCACCCGCGAGGGGCTTGATTACTACGACCCCACTAAAGATGTTTTTACCACCCTGCGTATGGATGACGGCCTGCCCGATAACATCATAATGTCAATTGTGGAGGACCAGCAGCACAACCTTTGGGTGGGCACCCCCAATGGACTGTGTAATATACTGGTTGATAAAAACAAGCAAACCGGCAACCTTACCTTTCAGTTTAAAAATTATAACGAGGCCGATGGCCTGCAGGGCCGCGAGTTTAACGAGTATTCAGCTTACGCCACCCGCGATGGCTACCTGCTGTTTGGCGGCTCCAACGGGTTTAATATGTTTAAGCCGCAGCAAATAAACAGCACCGCACACAACCCGCTGCTGGCCATTACCGATATACAAATGTTTAACCGCAGCGTTGCCGTGGGCGAAAAGCTTAACGGCCACGTTATTTTGCCGCAGGCAATATCCGAAACAAAGGAAATAGCCCTTAAGTACAACGAAAACGTATTTTCCATCGAGTTTGCCGCGTTAAACTTTTTTTACACCGCCAAGCTGCGTTACGCCTACACCCTTGAAGGGTTTAGCAACGAGTGGCTGATAGCCGACGATAAAACCCATAAAGCCACCTATACCAACCTGGACCCCGGCAATTATGTATTTAAAGTGCGTGCCATTAACGAAAACGGTGTTTTTGGCAAGGAGGAAGTAAGGCTTAATATAAGGATACTGCCACCTTTTTGGCGCACCCCTGTTGCCTATACGTTGTATGTGCTGCTGGCGGTGGCCAGCCTTTACACTGCCCGCAGGCTGGTGCTTAAACGCGCCAGTACCCGGTTTGCCCTTGAGCAGGAGCGTATGGAAGCACAGCGCCTGCACGAGCTGGATATGATGAAAATTCGCTTCTTTACCAATATAAGCCACGATTTTAGAACGCCGCTGTCGCTGATACTAACCCCGCTGGATAAAATTATTAAGCATACTGCCGAAGCATCGCAAAAAAACCAGTTTCAAATGATACACCGCAATGCGCGGCGTTTGCTAAACATGGTAAACCAGTTGCTCGATTTCAGGAAGATGGAAATGCAGGAGCTTAAGCTAAACCCCACAAGCGGCGATATTATCAGGTTTATTAAAGAAATTTCCTACTCCTTTACCGACCTGGCCGAGAAAAAGAACATAAAGTTTTGCTATACCTCCTCTGTTGAAAGGCTGGTAGCTGCCTTTGACCATGATAAAATTGAGCGTATGTTGTTTAACCTGCTCTCCAATGCCTTTAAGTTTACCCCCGAAGGCGGCACCGTAACCGTGCAGCTTGCAGCGGCCAAAACCCAGGGTACGGATAAAACGCTGCTGGAGATAAGCGTAAGCGATACCGGCATAGGCATACCTGCCGAAAAACATGAGAAAATATTTGAGCGCTTTTTTCAAAACGATGCCAGTGGCAAAATGGTGAGCCAGGGCAGCGGCCTGGGTCTGGCCATTACCAGGGAGTTTGTAAAGCTGATGGATGGAACCGTTGCGGTACAAAGCGAGGTGAACAAAGGCACCACTTTTACGGTACAGCTGCCCCTGGAAGAGGTGGATGCAGTATTGCCCGGTGCCGCTACCGTAACCGGTGAGTACGGCCTGGCGGTGCTGGAGGATGCCCCGAAAGGGCAAGTGTTGCCGGAAGATAAGGTTGCTATTGATGTTATTGAGGCAGTTCAGGAGGTGGTACCTGAAAAAACAGATGCCAGCAGTGCCAAAAAACCAGTAGTGCTTATTGTGGAAGATAATGAAGACCTGCGTTTTTACCTGAAAGATAACCTTAAACAGTATTTTACCATTGTGGAAGCTGTAAATGGCAAGGCGGGCTGGCAAAAAGCGCTGGCCGCCCACCCCGATATTATTGTAAGCGATATAAGCATGCCCGAGATGAACGGCATTGACCTGTGCCGTAAAATAAAAAGCGATAAACGCACCATGTTTGTACCGGTAATATTGCTAACGGCGTTGATAGGCGAGGAGCAGCAACTGGCCGGGCTGGAAACAGGCGCCAGCGATTATATGACCAAGCCGTTTAATTTTGAAATACTCCTCTCCAAAATACGCAACCTGCTTACGCAGCAGGCGGTGGCAAAGCGCACTTATCAAAAGCAGGTAAGCGCGGCCCCTACGGAGATTACGGTGGAGTCGCCCGACGAAAAGTTTATGCAGAGTGCCCTTAAAATGGTGGAAAAGAATATCTCCAATCCCAACCTTTCGGTGGAGGAGCTTAGCCGCGGCCTGCTGATGAGCCGGGTGGCCCTGTACAAAAAGCTGCTGGCATTAACGGGCAAAACGCCGCTGGAGTTCATCCGCTCTATAAGGCTTCAACGGGCGCTGCAACTGCTGGAAAAAAGCAATCTTACCGTGGCCGAAATTGCTTACGAGGTAGGTTTTAACGACCCCAAATACTTCTCAAAATTCTTTAAAGCCGAGTTTAACATGCTGCCATCGGCTTACATAACCCTCAAACGCAAAGGGCAGGGCAACGCAGATGCGGCCGTAAAAGAGGAAAGTATAGACAATATTGCATAGCCTTTTTGGCTGGTATTTTTTTAACCCCTGCTTTGTAACAAAGGTTGTTACAAGGCGGGGGTATGTACATTTTACCCGGTTGTGCGGCCCCGTGGTGCAACCGGGGTGGTGCTGTAGAAACACTACACGTGGTGTTCTCTGCTCATTGCAAATGGGGCCGTGGCAAGCACCAGGTTGCCCCAAAATAGCGTCGCCCCGGTGTTAAATCGGCTCCTGTAGCAGGTTGGGCAGATGTAATGTTAAAAAAGTATCATAAAAAAAGTGCTTTAGCCAGCGGTTATTCAATCTTCATTATACAATTAAACATGCTTTTTAAAATCTGGTTGAATTAAACACGCTTCATAAACCATTTTAAACAGTTAAAATAGTATTTTTTCTTTGTGCTGATTAGCAGCGACATTTTTTACCCCGGTTAACAAATTTCCTCCCCTTAATAGCCATTACCCTCCTTTTTGTATACGTTTTTCGCAAAAAACACCACTCTGCAGGGGCCAGGTTAACATTTGGCCGCCTATTGATTAACATTCTGCCTCTCGTTTCTTATACCCCCGGTATAATTTCGGTTTTGTAATAAACAACTGCCAAAAACATATTTTCTAAAACCAAAAACTGATTGCCATGCCAAAAAAAGCCCCCTCTGCTTTGCCGCAAAATCAATGATACTTTTTTGCTTGCGCGTACAAAAAAAGCTTGCGCAAGGCCACAGCAACTGTATTTAATACCAAAATTTTAGTAAACCAATAATTGCTTAATATGAACCATTTCAGCAACAGGGGAATGATGAAAGCCTTTTTATGGGCCGTCATATCCTCCATTTTCTTTTTAACACAGCTTGGTGCCCAAACCAATGGTGCCAGGGTTATAAAAGGCAGGGTAACTGCCAGTGTTACCGGCAATGCCATACCGGGTGCCACCGTAACGGTAAAAGGTACCAAAAATGCGGTAGCAACAACCGATGGCGGCGATTTTACCATAGGTGCACAAAACGGCGAAGTGCTGGCCGTAACTTATGTAGGCTACAAAACCAAAGAAATTAAAATAACCGATGCCACACAAAATGTACTGGTAACGCTGGAAGAGGATTTCAGTAACCTGCAG
>CAZRDD010000197.1:0-8797 GCA_964598675.1 uncultured Parafilimonas sp. | reverse complement strand
GGAGGCGGAAATACTTACCGGCATAAAAGTTACAGATGCTGCAACAGCGGCGCAGGCGGCGGCTGTACTGCGCGGTAAAGGGGTTAAAACGGTAATTGTTACCCTGGGTGCCAAAGGCGCTTTGGTGGTGGCCGATGGTATACAGCAACTGGTTGAAGCGCCGGTGGTAAAAGCGGTGGATACCACTGCTGCGGGCGATGTTTTTAACGGTGCCCTCGCCGTGGCCCTGGCCGAAGGGCAGGATATATTAACCGCCGTTGCTTTTGCCTGCCGGGCTGCCTCCATATCGGTTACCAGGCTGGGGGCCCAGGCATCTGCGCCATTGCGCAGCGAGGTGTAAACGGCTTCAGTAACGGGTTTCAACAGGCGGTAAAGGCGTGGTAAATATCATCTCACCAAATAAATTGCTTTTATGTTTATTGTTCAAAATTATGGTACAGCGGTATTTCTCTGCATTGTAACCATGTTGTGCTGGGGCTCATGGGCCAACACGCAAAAGCTGGCGGGCAAAACCTGGCGTTTTGAGTTGTTTTATTGGGATTATGTTACCGGCATTCTGCTGTTTTCAATATTATCTGCTTTTACGCTTGGCAGCATGGGCGACAAAGGCCGCCACTTTATTAGCGACCTTCAACAGGCCGACAGTGCCAATATTGCCAGTGCTTTGTTTGGGGGCGTTGTTTTTAATGCGGCCAATATCTTGTTTTCGGCAGCCATTGCCATTGCGGGTATGGCTGTTGCTTTTCCGGTGGGTATTGGGCTGGCGCTGGTGCTTGGCGTACTGGTAAACTATTATGCCTCGCAAAAAGGCAGCCCGGTGTATTTATTTGCCGGGGTGGCGCTGGTGGCAGTGGCCATTATTATTAATGCAGTGGCTTACCGGCGGGCTGCAAAGGGTAACAGTAAGGTATCCACCACCGGTATTGTAATATCGTTGGTGGCAGGGTTGCTTATGTCGTTCTTTTACAGGTTTATTGCTGGCGCTATGGACCTTGATAATTTTGAAGCCCCCGCCGCCGGAAAAATGACACCCTACACCGCCGTGCTGGTGTTTTCGGTGGGTATTTTTATCAGTAATTTTATTTTCAATACCATTTTAATGAAGAAGCCGCTGCAAGGCCAGCCTACCGGGTATGCGGCTTATTTTAAGGGTGGTTTTTCCACGCACCTGGTGGGTATACTGGGTGGTATTATATGGGGCATTGGCAACTCGTTTAACCTGGTGGCCGCCGGTAAAGCGGGTGCTGCCATATCGTACGGGCTGGGCCAGGGGGCCACGCTGGTGGCGGCACTGTGGGGTGTTTTCATTTGGAAGGAGTTTAAAGATGCACCCAAAGGCACCAATGGGCTTATTGTTGCCATGTTCCTGTTTTTTATTGCAGGCCTGGGCCTGGTGATATACGCGGGGCTGTAAATAGTTTACAAGGAAGTTAGTAGTTTAGGTGTGGGAGATAAAACCCGGATTGACCTGCCGGTTGAAAAATATTTGAGGTGGCTTTATTACTGCGCAATAGGAAGCCTTTTTAAAAGAGTACATTTTACATTAACAATAAACCAATGCTTAAAAAAATTATTGCCTGCTGCTTTTTTGCCTGTTTTGCCATGCTATTGCAGGCACAAAAAAAGGCCCAGCCTGTGCCCATTATTTTTGATACTGACATGGGCCCTGATTACGATGATGTGGGGGCCATAACCATATTGCACGCCTATGCCGACAGTGGCAAGGCCCGCATACTTGCTACCGTGGCCAGTACCAAATACCCCGGTGTGGCGGGGGTGCTTAGTGCGCTGAACACTTATTTTAAAAGGCCTAACCTGCCTATTGGCGTACCCAAAGGCAAAGCGCTGGAATTGCGCGATACCCAGCACTGGACAGACAGCCTGCTGGCCAACTACCCGCACGCCATAAAAAGCAATGAGGAAGCACCCGATGCGGTAGAGGTGTACCGTAAAGTGCTGGCCGCACAGCCTGATAAAAGCGTTACTATTGTAACTGTGGGTTTTTTAACCAATCTGGCCAGCCTGCTGCAATCGGCGGGGGACAAATATTCGCCGCTGGATGGTAAAGCCTTAGTGGTAAAAAAGGTAAAGCAACTGGTTTGCATGGCCGGAAAATTTCCCGAAGGGTATGAGTTTAATGTACAGCAGGATGCAGCAGCATCGCAGTACGTGTACAGCCAGTGGCAAACGCCCATTGTATTCAGTGGGTTTGAAATAGGCGAGAAAGTAAAAGTGGGCATACCGCTGATTAACAATAAAAAAATTACACACAGCCCGGTAAAAGATGTGTTTCGCATTTCAATACCACTTTCGCAGGAAGACAGCAATGGCCGCATGAGCTGGGACGAAACAGCCGTGCTTGTAGCCATTAAAGGCACAGCCCCCTGGTACCATTTACAGCCCGGCACCATAACCGTAGCGGCTGATGGTAAAAACAACTGGAGCAACACCGGCAAATTGCACGCGTACCTTACAGAAGCAGTGCCGCCCGCACAGGTGGAGACATTTATTAACAAGCTTATTATGCACCAGCCGGTGCGGTAATGCAACATCATCTTTGCCATTGCTTACCCTGTAATGGCAAAGATTTTTGGCCGGTTAATTGTAAAAAGCTTTAGCACAGAAGGCCGCCATACGGGTAAATACATAACAATGGGCCCGGTTCTTCTTGTAAAAGCATGTTGATTGTTAGCTCCAGTTAAAAAAGTTGTGTAACTGGGTAAAATAATGCCGTATTTATGCAATCGGTTGCATATTTTTGAGCTGTTGCCAAATTCATCCTTCGCATACCTTAACAAACAGTAAATACTACAATGAAAAAAACAACGGTTGTTTTACTTGCTATGGCTGCATGTTTTACAAGCCTGTGTGCAAGTGCGCAGCAGGCGCAATGGTCGGCCATACCGCTCAACGCATTAGATGCATTTAGTAACCCCGGTAAAAACTGGGCTTTGGGTGCAGATGTTGTGTTTAACAACACCAGTGCCACGGCTTTTACGCCGGTTGCAGGTACCGGCGTGGTTATTAATACGGTGGGTGCCGCCAATAACTCGCATTTAATAACCAATGCCCAGTTTGGCGATGTGGAGCTTGAACTGGAGTTTATGATGGCCAGCGGGGCCAATTCAGGGGTGTATTTACAGGGGCGGTACGAGGTACAGTTGTTTGATAACTGGATGAAGCTTAACCCCACTTTTGCAGACTGCGGCGGTATTTACCAACGCTGGAACGATGATTTGCCCGGCGATAACAAAGGCTACCAGGGCATAGCACCTTTAAGCAACGTAGCAAAAGCGCCCGGCCTGTGGCAAAAGCTGTCAATTAAGTTTCATGCACCAAAGTTTAACGCCAAAGGCGAAAAGATACAGGATGCCTATTTTGAATCGGTTTACCTTAATGGTGTACTTATACAGCAGCAGGCGGCAGTAACCGGCCCAACCCGCGCAGCCTACTTTACCGATGAAAAACCTGAAGGGCCATTGATGCTGCAGGGCGACCATGGCAATGTGGCTTTTCGTAACATACGCTACAGGGCGCTTGCCCCGGCCATTGAAAAGCAAAATGATGGTGATAATCCAATTACAGTTTCGGCTGATGGCAAGCCCTACTTGTTAAGGGGGTTTCTTCAATATGGCGATAAAAAACTCACCCATGTTATTTCAGCCGGTTATCCCAGCCAGGTAAATTATTCGTACGACCTGAAACAGGGCGCTTTGATACAAATTTGGCGCGGACAGTTTTTAGATGTTACTGATATGTGGCACGAGCGGGGCGAACCACAGCTTGCCAAACCTATAGGCGCTTTGCAGGTACTAACCGATGCGCCTGCCCTGGCAGTGCTTGGCGGTAACGATACCCCCTGGCCCGATTCAATCCCTTTCGATGATTTTCACAACAAAGGCTATGTGCTGGATGCCAGCAGGTTTGCCACTTATGAGTACGATTTTAATGGTATTGATGTTACAGATAAGGTTTCTGCACAGCCCAACGGCCTTACCCGGCAGGTAGCCGTTACCGGCGCGCCGGCAAACCTTTATTTCAGGATAGCTGCGGCCGAAAAAATACAAGACCTCGGTAATGGCCTTTACGCCATTAACGACAGGTCATATTACATACAGCTTGCAGAAGGCACCAAAGCCGCCACCAGGCAAATGCCCAATGGTAAGGAGCTGATTGTACCTGTAACTGCTGGTTCTTCATCTGTAACATATTCCATTATTTGGTAAACAAACAAAACGTTATCAACATGCACCGTTCAATATATTCATACATCAAACAATACTTTGCCTTAGGAGCAGGTATATGCTTATCCCTGGGTGCGGCGGCACAATCAAAGGATACTGCCATTCACGCACAGAAGGAAGAGGATTTTTACCAGATTAACACTGTACAAATTCCAGAAAATGTTGCCCTGGAAGTTGGCGGGCTGGCGTTTTTGCCCAACGACCAACTGGCTGTATCAACCCGCCATGGCGAGGTTTGGATAATAGCCAACCCGTATATGAAAAATGGTGCCCCGCCCAGTTACCACCTGTTTGCACAGGGCCTGCACGAGGCATTGGGCCTTAACTACATAAAAGGCGACCTTTACCTTACCCAGCGTTCAGAGCTTACACGCCTTAGAGATTTAGACGGCGATGGTGTGGCCGATGAATACAAAACAGTGTATTCCTGGCCTTTGTCAGGTAATTACCACGAGTATTCTTATGGCCCTGTGCTTGATAAAGACAGTGTTATGACGGTAAACCTGAACCTTGGCTGGATTGGCTATGGGGAGAGTTTATCAAAATGGCATGGGTGGATGATAAAAATTTCGCCGGACGGCAAAATGAAGCCTTTTGCCACAGGGATGCGCTCCCCCGCTGGTTTTGGGCTGAACAACCAGGGCGATATGTTTTATGCTGAAAACCAGGGCGACTGGGTGGGCAGCGGCAGCATTACACATGTTGAAGAAAACGATTTTTTAGGCAACCCCGCAGGGCTTATTTGGGCAGGAGAACCCGGCTCGGGCGTTAAGCTGCGTAAAAAAGATATACCCGATACCAACGAACCCAAATATGATGTAGCCAAAAGGGTGCCGGGGCTTAAAACACCTTCGGTATGGTTTCCGCATACAATATTGGGCGTGTCCACCTCGGGCATACTCAACTACGACAGCAAAGGCAATATGGGGCCATTTGAGGGCCAGCTTTTTGTGGGCGACCAGGGGCAGAGCAAGATAATGCGCGTGTACCTGGAAAAAGTAAAAGGCGTTTACCAGGGCGTGGTTTTCCCTTTCAGGGAAGGGTTTTCTTCTGGCATACTGCGTATGGTGTGGGGCTCGGAAGGCAGCATGTTTGTAGGGATGACCTCCCGCGGGTGGAGTTCAACCGGTGGTGGGTTGTACGGCTTGCAGCGCATGGTTTGGACGGGCAAAACACCGTTTGAAATGAAAACAGTGCAGGCCCGGCCAGATGGTTTTGAAATTGAATTTACCCAGCCTGTAGATGCCAAAAGTGCTAAAGACCCCAATAGCTGGAAACTTTCAACCTTTACCTATCAATACCACCATAATTATGGCAGCCCGGTTATAAACGAAGCCAGCCGGTCTATAAAAGCCATCGCGGTATCAGCAGACAGGTTAAAAGTACGTCTTGTGATAGACAGCCTTAAATTGGGCTACCTCCACCAGATTGATGCGCCGGGGGTAATATCCGACACCAAAACCAGCCTGCTGCACATTACGGGCTACTACACATTAAACCAGATACCCGATGGTGATAAACTGGCCATTACGGCTGAGAACAAGGTGATGGATATGGGGCACGGCCATGCAATGATGGCTGGCATGAATAGCAATGTGGTGGCCAAAACCACCGCAGGTGTAAAACACCAAACGGTTAAGCCAACAGACTGGACCGCCGCCCCCGACGAAATAATTACGCTGGGTACCAAGCCAGGTTTAAAGTTTGATAAGGAAACTATTATTGTAAAAGCGGGTGCCAAAATAAAACTCACCTTTAAAAACAACGATGACATGCTGCACAACTTTGTTATTACCAAACCGGGTGCAGCCAACAAAGTGGGTGAACTGGCCGTTAAAATGGGTTTGAAAGGCGAGCGAATGAGTTTTGTGCCAGCAAGTACAGATGTGTTGTTTAACACCGTGTTGCTGCATCCCAAGGAAAGCGATACCATTTACTTTACAGCACCCAGCCAGCCCGGTGAGTACCAGTACATCTGTACCTACCCCGGCCATTACCTGGTAATGCGTGGTGTGTTTAAAGTGGTTGCAAAATAATTGGGCGGCGTGGTAAAGTGTATTTATAAACAATGTTTTAATAATATTGGTTAACGGTCAAACATGTAAAGGGGGCTGCCTCAAAAGCCTGAGGCGGCCCCTTATTTGTTTGTAAGAGGCTCTTGTTTTTACGGGGGGAGGAACGGTGCGGTACTGTGTATTTTAAAGCGTAGGGTTTGCGCATTCAGGCATGTTAGCAATGCACAGCTTTCCTTAAACTTTAAAAAGAGCGCGATTTTTTGCCCAAAAAAGCTATTTTGCAAGCACAACAGAACTGCTGAATGCAAAAACAATCCATCGTATTACCCAATCTTAATTCCGTACGTGCGATAGCAGCGTTAATGGTTGTAATAAGTCATTTAGAGCTTAGAAAGCCAGGTAATCTTGCACAAGTAAAGCCGCTGCTGGCCTTTGGGGGTATAGGGGTAAGCATTTTTTTTGTACTCAGTGGCTTTTTAATAACCTACCTGCTGTTAAAAGAAAAAGAAGGCACAGGGCAGATAAAAATAAAGCACTTTTATATACGGCGTATCTTACGCATCTGGCCCCTGTACTTTCTTGTATTAATTTTTGGGTATTTTGTTGTTCCCATTATTATGCCAGACTATTACCAGTCTTCACCAACATTCTTTACCCTAAAAGGCTTTTTTCTAAACGCATTTTTTCTAACCGGTGTAACCTATGTTTTAAAACTTACTCCTATAATAATTTCAATTATCTGGTCTATTGGCATAGAAGAACAGTTTTATATTTTCTGGCCCTGGATTATCAAGAGCAATACAAAGCGTGCGGTGCAACTGTTATTTCGGTTTTTGTGTCCATACCTGTTCTAAAAATAATTTGTATAGGCGTATTGCTTTTTTATAAACACGCCTGGCTAAAAAATGTAAGCGGTGTTATATCTACTTCTCGTTTCGATTTGATGGCAGCAGGTGGCATCTGCGCATTTATTGGCTACTACAAAAGTATAACGGCAGGTAAGCTGATAATAAATCAATACTCAATTCAAGCAAAAAGAGTTCAACTAATTTCCCTGGCTGGTTTTTTTTGCTGCATAACCTTAATTTGCGGTGGTATTTTGCCGGAGATTATTCCATCGTTCCTCGCCATTTTCACTGCCGTGCTGCTTTCAAATCTTGCGTTAAACAAACATGTTATCGTCAGGTTGCAGAACAAGCCTTTTGATTACTTAGGTAAAATATCTTACGGCATTTATTTGTTGCACATGCCGGTTATTTACTGCATTAACCGTTATTTATTTCCGCAGTTTAACACTATGCCTATAATGGTTCAAAATGTGTTATTGTATGCGCTTGGTATTGGTATTACAATAGTAACGGCTTCTGCATCCTACTACTTTTTTGAAAAACCTTTTCTTCAGCTCAAAAACAGGTTTGTACATACCAATTAGCCTTGGCCGATACAGGTTAAAAAACAGCTTAGCCTTTTTTAATGCTCGGCGCTTTGTTTTGTCGGCTATTTATTTATTTATGCGATTTAAATGTAATTGTATTGCAGATGTTTATATACAGTGGCCTTACCCTAAAAACTAACTCCGCACCAAACATGTACCTTTGCAGTACAATATACCTGCATGTACAATATTGAACATCTTGAAAACCCTGTGGTGTTGTTTGACGGGGTGTGTAACCTGTGCAGTGGCAGTGTGCAGTTTGTTATCAGGCACGATAAAAAAAGGCTTTTCCGTTTTGCATCGCTGCAATCGCCTTTTGGGCAGGCGGTGCTGCAACAGTTTGGGCTACCAACAACTGAGCTTAACTCATTTATACTGCTGCAGGGTAACCGTATTTACACCAAATCAACCGGGGCGCTGCGGGTTACCAAAAGCTTAAACGGCTTGTACAAACTGCTGTATGTGTTTATTATTGTTCCGCCATTTATACGCAATGCGGTATACAACTACGTAGCAAAAAACCGCTATAAATGGCTGGGTAAAAAAGAGGCGTGCTGGCTGCCTTCGCCCGCCTTAAAATCCCTTTTTTGGGATGAAGGCCCCACCCGTTAAAAAGCCAATCAGTAAACAGAATGTTTACCGCTTTGCCGTAGTTTATTGCTCAAAAGCAGCCACCAGTTCATCCACACTCGTTTCCGTTTCAAAAAAACCGGCCAGTTTTCTTATCACTTCTTCCACCACTGCATCGGGGCAGCTTGCGCCGCTGGTAACAAGTATTTTTACCGGTGTGGTGGCAGGCATAAAGCCGTTGGTAACAGATTCCTCCTTGGTGCGCCAGTTGCAATGCATAATATCGTTGCGGGAAAGTATCCTGCTGGCCGAATCAATAAAATACGATGGCAGTTTCTGCTCGCACAACTCCACCAGGTGGCTGGTGTTGCTGCTGTTGTAACCGCCCACAATAACAGCAATGTCGGCTTCGGTTTCCAGCATGCCGGTAACGGCGCTCTGGTTATCGTTGGTGGCGTAGCAAAGGGTGTCGCGCGTATCGGCAAAGCGGGTGTTTATATTGGCATCTGTTAACCCGTAATGGTTTTTAATAA
>CAZRDD010000196.1:0-8883 GCA_964598675.1 uncultured Parafilimonas sp. | reverse complement strand
TAATCCTGCTTAATTCAGCAGGATTTTACAATTATTTGATAGGTCACATAAATAACATGCAGCTTGAGGGGTTTCTATACCACGACTGGCGGCAGCAGGTTAAAATATTTGAAACGCCAGATGCTATTTTCGCCTGGATGGCGGAAAATAAAAATCAAAACCAGCCCTTACAATAGGTACGGCGGCACCGTTATAATCCCTGTAAGGAGAATGCAGGTTATTGGAAAGGTCAACACCAACCATGATAAACGAGCTTGCCTGGCCAACAACGTGCTGTGTATAGCCAACAGCACCTATTAAGCTAAATGCGTTTACTGTACCACTGCCAGAGTAACCGGAGTTCATATCCTTTTGGTTAAAATGAATCCAGTTTTGCTCAGGTTGCAGTTGAACAAATAAAAAACGTATAGGGTAAATCCTGGTAAATATACCCGCACCATAATTAAACTGCCTCGACCTGATGTTGTTATTGTAATAAGGGTCGGCACGCTCCGAGTAATAATTCAGGTTTAGCGATATGCCAGCATCAAGCCAATCAGTAAATGAATAGCCTATTTCGGGGTTGCCGCCTATGCTGAATGTGTACCCTGAATAGCCTAACCCCAATGTACCGCCTGCAAAAATATGTTCCTGTTTAAAACCTTTAAATTCATCATCGCCGCCACTGCCACCACTGTATGTGGGCGGCTGCATCTGCGCCATTAAAGCTGGTACCAGCCCCATCATCATCACGCCAATCAAAAGTGTTTTTTTCATTGCTCAATAAAATTTATACAAACCTACTTTATTATATTGCTTAACGTATTACGCAGTATTTAAAATATTGTTAGTTTAAAAATCGGTTGCAACTGGTGTAATTGCCACCAGTTTTATATTTTTTACTAAAGCACCTGCTGCTGCCCATTTATAATAATACCGCGTTGCTACAACAGCAAACATTGTATGCTATAATACAGGCTACATACACTATTTTTAAGCAGTAATAAAACAATAACTGTGCTGTTTGCAAAACAACGTACTTACAAAGGTAATTTTCTGCTGGCATCCTTTACGGCCCTAACGGCAGGTATGACCAATGTAGCAGGTGCTATGGCCTGTTATTTGTTTACCGCCAATGTTACCGGGCATGTAGCCAATTTTGCCCAGCACCTGCTGCGCGATAAGTGGTTTGAAATGCTTACTGCTTTTGCAGCCCTGTTTATGTTTTTTATGGGCGCATTTGTTGCCAGCTTTCTTACCCGTTCCTTTGCGCATAAAGGGGCGTATAAAGCTTTTGCCCTGCCCTTTCTTATTGAAATTGCCATACTTGTTTGTATTGGGGTTTACGGTATTACCAACAGTAACCAGGCAGAGTATTACACGGAGCTGCTTGCTGCAGGGCTGCTTTTTTCAATGGGGCTGCAAAACGGTGCGGTAACCATTATAAGTGGCGGCAGTGTTAAAACAACCCATTTAACCGGCCTTTTTACCGATTTGGGCAGCGAAGCCGCAGAATGGCTGCACCCACAATCACCCAAAACACACGCGCTAAAAAGTAAACTGCGCATGCGGCTTACCATATTGGCAAACTATGTAGCGGGGGGGTTGGCTGGTGGTTTTGTTTTTATACAATTTGGCTTTACAGCCTTTTTTTGCATTGCCCTGCTGTTGGCCTGTATTGTTGGGTACGACCTTTTTATTGGCAGGCAGCAGCCTGTTGCCAATGCCTGATGCGGCGTACCTTCAAAAAAAGAAGCTGCCCTGTGTTTAAATTGATTTTACGCATCCATCTTTCATGCCTACTTTTAGCAAAACCTTTTTATTATGGCATATTTACCCGGTGCTTCCCGCTATGCAAACATGCAATACCGGCGCTGCGGCAAAAGCGGCTTAAAGCTTCCGGCTGTTTCGCTGGGGCTGTGGCATAATTTTGGCCACGTAGATGTTCTTGAAAACAGCAGAAAAATTCTGCACCTGGCTTTTGATAACGGCATCACCCATTTTGACCTTGCCAATAACTACGGCCCGCCGCCAGGCTCCGCCGAAGAAAATTTTGGAAAGATTTTAAAGGACGACTTTAAAAGCTACCGCGATGAAATGATTATTTCTACCAAGGCTGGCTACTATATGTGGGAAGGGCCTTATGGGGAATGGGGCTCGAAAAAATATTTAGTATCGAGCCTTGACCAGAGCCTTAAAAGAATGGGCCTGGAGTATGTGGATATTTTTTACCACCACCGGCCGGACCCCGATACCCCGCTGGAAGAAACCATGGCTGCGCTTGACCTTATTGTGCGCCAGGGAAAAGCGTTGTATGTTGGCATAAGCAATTACCAGGCCGATGAGGCAGCTAAAGCCATCGCTATTTTAAAGCAACTGGGCACCCCCTGCCTTATACACCAGCCAAAATACAGCATGTTTGTGCGTTGGGTGGAAGAAGGCCTTTTGGATGTTTTGGAGAGCGAAGGCGTGGGCTGTATTCCATTTTCGCCATTGGCGCAGGGCCTGCTAACCAATAAGTACCTTAAAGGTATACCTTCCGACTCCCGCGCGGCAAAAGCGCACGGCTTTTTAAAGGAGGAGGAAGTGAGTGAAGATAAAGTGGTTAAAATATTGGCCCTTAATAACCTTGCACAACAGCGTGGCCAAACACTGGCGCAAATGGCCCTGGCCTGGATATTGAAAGACCAGCGCATTACCTCTGTACTGATAGGCGTAAGCAAAACGGAGCAGCTTACTGATTGCCTTAACAGCCTGGATAATTTAGCCTTTACCCAGGAAGAGCTAAATATGATTGAAGAAATTTTGAAGTAATACTCGTTATAATAAAGCAAAAAAGAGAAGCTGCCCGTTAAAAGGGGCAGCTTCTCTTTTACTATTGTTTTGTGCAGTTAAACGGTAAACCGTAAAACGATAGCACTACAATTTTTTAATTTCAATGTTGCGGTACCAAACGTTGTTGCCATGGTCCTGCAGGGCTATATGGCCTTTTGTAAAAGTGCCAAAATCAGGCCACTGCTTAAACTTGCTGCCAGCAACCATTTTCTTCCAGTTGGCATCCCACAGTGTAGTGGTTACAACATTAACACCGTTAAGGTAAAGTTTAAGGCTGCCTTTATTGCTAACAATTTCAACCTTATTCCATTCGCCAACAGGTTTTGCAACATCTGGCCCTTGTATAAGGTCGTAAAGGTTGCCTGCGCGGTGTTTTGGTATTTTACCGTCGGAATGTTTGTCGTTATCCAGTACCTGCATTTCAAGGCCGGTATTGTAGGTGTCATCGTACTTGGGGTCTTCGCTAACATAAAATATTATGCCGCTGTTACCGCCTTCAGATATCTTCCATTCCAGTTTTAAATCAAAGTTCTCAAAGGCATCGTTGGTAACAAGGTCGCCCCTGCCATCCTTGCCCGAGGGGTCAAAATGCAGTGTGCCGTCTTCCACTTTCCAGGCAGCACCGGGTTTATCCTGTTTCCAGCTATGCCAGCCAGTGGTGGTTTTGCCGTCAAACAGGCTTATCCATTCAGCTGCTTTTTTAGCGTGGTGTACCGGTGTAAATGCAAACATTGCTGCTATGGCAACAGCCGTAAAAATATATTTCATTATCGTTAGTTTTAACGGTTTTACAACCGTATAAAGTAAACCTTATTTGGTTTTAAGCAACAGAATGTATTTAACAAGTGCTTTTGCATCGTCTGGCGCCAATGCAGGGTGTGGTGTCATTGGTACTGCGCCCCAAACACCGCTTCCGCCAGCAATAACTTTTTTAGACAGGTATTCAACAGCAGTATCAACACCGGCATATTTGTTGGCAACTTCCTGGTAAGCAGGCCCAATTTTTTTAGTAGCTATGTCATGGCAGGTTAAACAGTCGTTTTTTGAAATCAGTTCAAGCCCTTTTGTGTAGTCGGGGTTTGAAGAAAGGTCTCCACCGCCGCCGCTTGCTGCAGCTGTTGATGCTGATGAATCAGATGCTTTCTTGTCTCCGCTGCCACCGCCGCAAGCCGCTAAAACACCTGCTAAGGCGATTGTTACTAAATACTTTTTCAAAACTTTGTTATTTTATAAGTTAATAATAATGGGTAAAGTTATTGGTATTACTGTATACCTAAAACACTGCGGTTAAAATTTTCATCAGAACCTGTGTTGGCAAAATCATCAAATGCTCTTTCGGTAACACGTATAATATGGTCTTTAATAAATGTGGCACCCTCTTTAGCGCCATCCTCAGGGTGTTTTATGCAACATTCCCATTCAAGCACTGCCCAGCCTTTATAATCATAAGCGGCCAGTTTGCTGAAGATTGCTTTAAAATCAACCTGCCCATCGCCTAAAGAACGGAACCTGCCAGCTCTGTCAATCCAGTTTTGGTAGCCGCCATAAACACCTTGTTTACCTGTTGGGTTAAACTCGGCATCCTTAACGTGAAACATTTTAATGCGCTCGTGGTAATGGTCAATATACTGTAGGTAATCCAGACACTGCAGCACAAAATGCGATGGGTCAAAAAGCAGGTTGGCCCTTGTATGGTTGCCCACTTTCTCCAGGAACATTTCATAAGTTATGCCATCATGCAGGTCTTCGCCCGGGTGTATTTCGTAGCAAAGGTCAACACCGTTTTCGTCAAAAACATTAAGAATGGGCAACCAACGATTGGCCAGTTCGGTAAATCCTGTTTCCACCAGCCCTGCGGGCCTTTGTGGCCAGGGGTAAACCGTATGCCACAGCAGCGACCCGCTGAATGTTGCATGTGCATTAAGCCCTAAGTTTTGCGAGGCTTTTGCAGCATATTTAAGCTGCTGCACCGCCCACTCAGTCCTGGCTTTGCTGTTACCATGCACTTCCTTGGGGGCAAAGCCATCAAACAGTACATCGTAAGCCGGGTGTACTGCCACAAGCTGGCCTTGCAGGTGTGTTGATAATTCGGTTATCTGCAACCCTGCGCCTTCAACAATGCCTTTAATCTCGTCGGCGTATGTTTTGCTTTCTGCTGCTTTTTGCAGGTCAATACAGCGTGGGTCCCAGGTGGGTATCTGCACACCTACATAGCCCAGCCCTTTTGCCCATTCGCAAATAGACTGCAGCGAATTAAATGGCGGCTGATCGCCTAAAAACTGGGCCAGAAAAATGCCGGGGCCTTTTACAGTTGTCATGATAAAATTGTACCCCCTCCCCTAAAGGGGGCTTTAAGCAGGTTATTTATTTTCAGCCTCATCCGGCTTAGGGGCCCGGATAGTTAAGGCTGAAAGTTTATTTAATATATAAGGTATGCCTTTTTAAAGAGTTGCAGCTTATACAACGTGGGCAGTCCATTTAACATCAGACTGGGATGAAGCCACCACATTGTCAATAAACGCCATACCCCTAATACCTTCTTCAACCCTTGGGTAATCAAGGTTTTCAGCAGATGCCTCGCCGCCAGACAGCTTTGCAGAAAGTGATAACGCAAAATTGCGGTATATGTTTGCAAATGCTTCCAGATATCCTTCTGGGTGGCCACCCGGGGTGCGGCAGTTTTGTGTGGCAAACGATGAAAGCCTGTCGCCATAGTTGCCACCGGCGCGCAGTATCTGCGTTGGCTGGTCAAGCCATTTTACCAATAATGTATTAGGCTCGTGCTGGGCCCATTCAATGCCGCCCTTTTCGCCGTACACCCTTATTTTAAGGGCATTTTCTTCGCCTGCGGCTACCTGGCTGGCCATCAGCACACCGGCAGCGCCATTCTCAAATTTAAGCAGTACGTTACCATCGTCATCCAGCAGCCTGCCTTCTACCATAACATTAAGGTCGGCACACAAATGGGTAATCTGCAGGCCGGTAATGTATTCAGCAAGGTGTGCAGCGTGGGTGCCAATATCGCCCATGCAACCGCTTTTGCCGCTGCGTTTGGGGTCGGTTCTCCAGGCGGCCTGCGCATTGCCTTCGCGTTCGCTCAGTTTGCTCAGCCAGCCCTGGGGGTATTCAACCCATACTTTTCTAACTTTGCCTAAAACGCCCGCTTTAATCATTTGCTTAGCCTGTTTTACAAGCGGGTACCCGCTGTAAGTGTGTGTAAGGCAAAGTGATAAGCCTGTTTCGGCAAGTTTTTGCTGAAGCTGTTTTGCTTCATCCAGTGTAAAAGTGATGGGTTTTTCAATAACCACATTAAAGCCGTGGTCAAGCGCCATCATTGCAGGGGCAAAATGCGCAAAGTTGGGGGTAACAATAGTTATAAAGTCAATACGCTTGTCTTCGGGCAGGGTACTCTCCTTTTTAATCATTTCTTCGTAGCTCAGGTAAGTCCTGTCTTCGGGCAGAAATAACATTTTTCCAGATTCTTCGGCAATTTGAGGATTAATGCTGAGTGCACCACAGCATAACTCAATAAGGCCGTCCATGTTGGCAGCAAAGCGGTGAATGGCACCTATGAAGGCGTCTTTACCACCGCCAATCATGCCCATTCTTAATTTTCTGTTTAGCATTGTATGATTTTTTTATTCAGTAAGCGGCACTAAAAGTAAAATATTTTACATTTACTTGCTGCTAACAAAAATATTATATAACAGTTATATTTATCAACCAGTCAATAATCTTAGCTGTATTAATTATTAAGGCAGCAATAGAAAATATTGTGTGATTTTTTTTGAAAGTGGATGGTGTAAGCGGTTAATAAAGTATAATTGTGCGGCAATTGGGTTTACCACGTATATTGTGAGTGCAAGCATTGTGTATTATCTACGCAATGAAATTTTGAAAGAAAACTTTTTTTTGTTGTCATTTATACATTTAATACTTTAACCGAAAATTTCCAACGATTATGCCAGCCACTATTGACCGTAGTAAACTTTTTGTAGCAAGTTGCATGTCTTTACTTGTAACGTCTCTCTCTTTTGGTATCCGCGCAGGTTTATTAAACACGTGGAAAGAACAGTTTCATTTGACGCAGGAACAAATAGGCATCATTACAAGCACGGCTTTTTGGGGCTTTCCGTTAGCCATTGTTGTAGGAGGTCTTGTAGTTGATTTAATAGGAATGAAAAAATTACTTGTTGGGGCTTTCGTTTTTCATTTGTTAGGTATTGTTCTTACGATTACTGCAACTGGTTTTTGGCCATTATTTATCTCAACTCTTTTGATAGGCCTGGGAAATGGTACAGTTGAGGCTGCGTGTAACCCATTGGTTGCCAGCCTTTACACTAACAATAAAACGACTAAATTGAATCACTTCCACCTTTGGTTTCCCGGTGGGATTGTTATAGGTACTCTCGTCGTTAAATTTCTAGGCAATGTTGATGCAAGCGGACTTTTTACTAACTGGCAATTTTTGGTTGGATTAATGCTTATTCCAACCCTTATCTACGGCTTTTTGTTTCTTCGCCTGGCTTTTCCAGTTACAGAGAGGGTATCAAGCGGTATCTCATCATCCCAAATGTATAAGGCTTTATTAAAGCCATTGTTTTTGCTAATGATTGTGCTTATGTTGGGTACAGCCATCACAGAGCTTTTTACCGGCCAATGGATTGATGTGCTTCTTACAAATGTTACGAAAAATGCACTGTTGCTGCTTACCATAGAAACTGGTATAATGGTGATAGGCAGGGCTTTTGCGGGGCCTATTGTGCAAAGGTTGTCACCCGCAGGCATGCTTTTAACTTCCTCCATTTTAGCGGCATTAGGTTTGTATTTGTTAGGCCATACCACCGGTAATACGCTTTTTGTTGGAGCTATTATATTTGGTATGGGGGTTTGTTATTTTTGGCCAACAATGCTTGGTTTTGTATCAGAAAACTTACCCGAAACCGGTGCTGTTGGCTTGAATTTTATGGGTGGTGCCGGCATGTTTGCCGTATCATTATACATGATATTTATGGGTGGCTACTACGATAGATTATTGGCTGGCAAACTGCCTGCAGGCGCCAACCTGGGTGATTATAATGCTGCTGCTGCTGGCTCCGCAATGGCTAACGCACTTAATGAAGCCAAAAAAGCTGCCGGGCCGGAAATTATAAATGTTACATTATACATACCACTTGTTTTAATTGTAGCGTTTGCAATATTGTTTGTTACACGCCGTGGCAAAAGAACAGGTGTTGCTGCTGCACATTAATAGCCGGATTTACGTAAGCATATTATTATAAACCATCATTATAAAATTAAATCATGCCAGGTAGCAACAGTAGAAGAACAGTACTTAAAAATATACTTGCAGGCTCAGCAGCTTTGGCTGTTGCGCCTGCTTTAACTTCATTTAAAGAAAAAAAAGCTGACACTTTGAAACTTAAAGGCAACATCAACCACTCTGTATGCGCCTGGACATACAGTTTTCTTTCCATTGAAGAACTTTGTAAAGTGGTAAAAAGTATTGGCTTTAATGCCATAGACTTAGTGGCCCCGCAGGATTGGCCCACCCTGCAGAAATATGGCATTTACAGCAGTATGTGCTATGTAGCAGGCGATGTAAGCCTTACCGAAGGCTTTAACAACCCCGCCAACCACGATAAACTGGTAAAGCAGTACGAGGAGGTGATACCTTTAATGGTGAAGGCAGGCTATAAAGATGTTATTTGCTTTAGCGGCAGCCGCCATGGCATGGATGACGAAACCGGGCTGAAAAACTGCGTGGATGGTTTAAAACGCATAACCCCGCTGGCGGAGAAAAATGGCATTACCGTGCAAATGGAGTTACTGAACAGCAAGGTTGACCATAAAGATTATATGTGCGACAACAGCAAATGGGGTGTTGAATTGTGCAAACGCCTTGGCTCACCCAACTTTAAACTGCTGTACGATATTTACCACATGCAAATTGATGAGGGCGATGTGATACATACCATAAGAGAGAATGTGGCATATTTTGGCCACTACCACACTGGCGGTGTACCAGGCAGGCACGAAATTGATGAAACACAGGAGCTTTACTATCCC
>CAZRDD010000195.1:0-8886 GCA_964598675.1 uncultured Parafilimonas sp. | reverse complement strand
GTTTGAGCTCATAGTGGTGAAACCACCATCTGCATTGCCTGCATTTTGTGTATAATCGTACGCCCAAACGTTGTTGGTTATAAGGCCTGCGTAGGTATTGCCCGGCGAGGTAAAAAACGAGTAAATAAAATTATTGCTTACATTAAGGTTGGTAATACTGCTGCCATTGGTATTGCCGTTGGTAATGTTAACCCGGTAGTTTTGTATAATTTGTACGCCGGTGGTGGTAACAGGGTGCAGCGCAATATACACGGTTAAATTGTTGTTGCGCTGTATGGTAATATTGCTTGCCTCTACTGAGAAACTGCCGCCTGTAAAGCCTGCAAATACGCTGCCCTCGCTGCCGGTTACAAAGGTTATGTTAGCTACGGTGGCAACACCTGTATTGGCCTGCATATCGGCATTGCCGGGTGGGGTGCCAGCGGGGTCTAACAAGCTGCCGGGGCCTATTATAATAAGCTTTTTGCTTATGGTTTGCGATAAGTTTACAATACCGGGAAAAACATAAATGGTATCGCCCGCTGTGGCCGCAATGTAGGCGCTGTTAAAATCGGCATAATCGGTACCGGGTATGTAAGTTGCAAAAAAACCAACACGCCGTACAGTGGCATTAAGGTTAACATAAGCTGCCATGGCAATGGTGATAATGAGTAGTGTTTTTTTCATTTTTTTTTTGTTTTATAGTTATTGTTAAATACATGGTTGTAAGCAATACACTGCTTGCTGCGCTGGTAAACAGCCAACGCAGGCCAATGATTGTTTCATGGTAAATTGTATGCTGAAGGTTTGGTGCAATCAATTGCTGCAACAACAGTATTACTGTTGCCAGCACCGGCACGCATGGTTAGCCTTTTTTATAATTTTGCCAAAGGTGCGTTTGTATAAATCAGGAAACAATACCCATTTTGGGGGATACGCCAGCGTGCGGATGGTTTAAACACAGAATCTATGTGGTGAAAATATTATCCTTCGCGCCTTGCGGCGCTGATGCGAGGTGTTTCAACACATAGGCAGATAGTAGCCATAGGTACACATAGTTTTTTGTGAAGATAGCCTGCAAAAATATCTATGTGTTACTATCTAATCTATGTTTCTATGTGTTGAAAGATACTACGCTGCGCCTTGCGGCGCTGATGCGAGGTGTTTAAACACATAGGCAGATAGGGGGCATAGATACACATAGGTTTTTTGTGAAGATAGTCTGCAAAATATCTATGTGTTTCTATCTAATCTATGTTGCTATGTGTTGAAAGATACTACATCGAGAGGCGCTGGTTGTAATGGCTTACAGCCACCAGGTATATACGCGCCATTAGTGCGTGTTGTTTTTTTGCGTAAGCAGGTAATAGGGTACCTGCTGCTGGTTAAACAGGTAATTACTTCTTATATCGGGATTGGCATGGTCGCCAATAATTATTACACTGTTAAAAATGCCCGGGTTTTTGTTTAGCATGTAAAAAATGTGCTCCAGTATTTTTATTATGCGGTAGTATTGGTTAAACGCTGCATCGTTACCATTAAACAGGTTATATAATACCACCTTTTTGGCTGCATAATCAATGCTGTTTACCTGCTTAACATCCAGGTTAAAAGGCTGGTGGGTGTTAATGGTTAACCCATATGCAAAAGCTTTATAGTGCTTGGCACAGGCTTCAAACAGGCTGTCTATCATCACTTCATCGTTAACCGACATATAACTGTTTTCGGTGTTAAGCCGCCCCTGCGCTTTTTTTAGGAGCTCATCAAAATAAAAGGTGCTTTTAAAACCAAGTTTTTGTCTAAATCCTTCTTCGTTACCGTGGCTGCTGCCATACTCTTTCAATGATGGATAGCCCGCTACTGTAAAATAGCCCTGGCTGTTTTTGTGCTGCACCAGGTTGTATGGCACAGGTATGTTTTTTTGCAAAAATGCCTGAAATGATTCTTCGTTGCCCAGGTTAATCAACTCACGCCCTTCGGCAGAAGCTGTATTACCGTTAAAGCAGGCGGTGTTAAAGGTAAGGTTATAGCTGTTGCTAAACGTTTTATAGGCAGTTGGCAAACTTGTGTTTAAATAAGCTGCGAGGTTGTTGTTATCGGCTGTGTTTTGTAAAAGACTCCAACTTTCAATAATCATAACCAACTGCCGTTTACCGGTATCGTTATACAAATATTTTATAGATGGGCTGATGTTGCCCAATTCCGCACACTGGTAACTGGTTATGGCTTTTCGGCCTTTTATAAAGCTTAAATAATCGGCCCATATAGTCTTTACCACACTGGCATTTGTTACCTCTGCTTTAAGTATAAAATTTTTTCTCTTGTAAGTTTTTACAGTTATCATATTGCCCAGCAGCGATACAGCAAGTACACTCAGCACAATTTTATCGCGTGCCACGCCTTTAAGCATTTTAAACTGCCATAGGGCAATAATATATATTACTGCAAAAAATACGGCTACATATACAGCATATAAGGCTACACGTAAAAATGGCATTTTAAAAATATAACCAACCCTTGTGTAAAATGAAAACATATTAAAATAATACAGGTGCGGTACTTTAGCAAGCACCATCAACAGTGCCAATAATAATTGTATTACAATAAACACTCTTCGGTTTGCACAATAGCCAAGCATAACAATATTTAATAACCACAGCAGCGATACAGATATATAAATTACCATACCGGGGCTGTACACATTGCGTATGGTATTATCTACCACAAACTGTACCAGAAAAACAAGTGCTAGGCAGGCAAACTCCGCAAAGTTGTTGCCTGTTTTTGCTGTAAAATACTTTTTTATGGCGGTTATTTGTTTCAGTTGCATGAATTTTATACGGTAAAACAGTTGGTTTACGGGCTTTTACTACGGGTACACTAATCTTCGTTCCGGTAGCTTATGGCCAACGCTGGCAAAAGCATCTGGTTTACTAAGTTAAACAAATGGTTTACATTTTTTTGATAATAATTTTGCAGCACAACTGTTTTTGCGGGGTGGCCATACAGGGTAAATTGTATTTTAACCTGCTGGCCATCGGCCAACAACGGGTTGGTATATTCGCCTTTAAGCGTATCAATATTTACCGCGTTAAAAAAGCTGTAGATTATTTGCTGCTGGTTAGGTGTTAATCTGTTGCCCTGCAAAAGTTTAGCCTCTTCGTTAACCAGTCCGCCAATGCCTTTAACCACAAGTCTGTCGTTAGTTATAGTGTACTGTCGGGTATAGGCGGCGTAGTCTGCATCCCAAATGTTTATGGTAAACTGTTTTATGTGCCTTTGTTGTTGTGCCTGTATGGTAAAGCTGTACAGCATAAGCAGCAGGCTTGCAATAATGTACTTCATACGCTCTGGCTTTTTTTAAAGATGAGCTTTAGGTGGGTAAATATACTATAGCCGGCCCTCAAATTGTAATTGCGGTGTAAAATAGTTGGAGAAAGTATTTGAAGAAGAATTGTATGAAATTGGTATTTAGCATGCCCTATGTGTTACTATCCCATCTATGTTGCTATGTGTTGAAAATACCTCGTTGCGCCGCAAGGCGCTGATAATAATTTTTTCGGCATAATAGCAAGGAAGCATTGGTATTGGTACGGTAAGCAATCCTCCTTCCCACAGCCCAATAGTATTCCACACAGCCGAAGTGTGCGACGCAAGTAAAGCTTAATAGTACCTCCACTGCTTAGTACCGAAAAAAAGAACTACGATTTAGCCTGTTAACAAGGGCTAAGGTGCGCCGAAGATAAACTCCAGCGCCCTGGCTTGCAGGGCGGCATCATCGGCGGGCGAGGTGGTGGCGGTGGTGGTTTCTGCATCCCAATACTGGCGGGCAGAGAGGATGCTGTTAAAAAGCTCCTGCTCGTTTTGGCGGGTGGTAAAATAGTAGCGCTTGTAAGCCAGGCGTTGTTTGGGGGGCAGGTAACCGGCCAATACAGGCTCCACATCAAAACCCATGCAGTTTAACACCTTAACACCAGCGGCGGGTTGGCAGTTGGGCAGTTGGGTGGTTATAAGGGTGGTTAGCGTATCTTTTTGTGCATCGGTTAAAGCAAGTGCCGTGGTAATTTCGGTGGCCAGCATGCTTACTACGGTTGCAGTATCGGCAGGGTACATTTTTTGGTAATAAAAATAGCTGTTGCTAAGGGCCTGCTTGGGTGCATCCAGTAGCGCGTTGCTGGTTTTTGCCTGTGCCGAATCGGCCGCGGCCAGCGTTAAAAAACTTTGCATGCTGCCGTACATGGTGGTAATATAGGCCTGCAGACTGGCGTGCTTGCCTATGCGTATGTTGCCACTGCTGCTGGTGCCTTTATATTGCAGCACCCATAGCTGCGCATCGCTTATATAGCATATAATATCGTGGCCTGCCACATCGCTGTTATCATCCCTTATTTTAAGGGCAAAGCAGTAAGGCGAGCGCTGCATGGCGTACTGCATAAGCAAAAACAGGGGGCTGTTGCTAAACTCGTTATTGTTGTAGGTGGCAGTGGTGCGGTACAGCCTGCGCGATGGTGTGGACTGCGGGGTAACAACAATGCTGTCGTCCAGCATATCTACCCGGTAACTGAAATGGGTGGTATCGGTGCGTATGTTAATGACATCGAACACATTGGCACTGGTAAAGTTTTGTTTACCGTGAATTTCGCAATAGGGTATGCAGGTAATGTTGGTAAGGTTGGGCTTATCCAGCGGGGTGGGGGTAATGTTTTTGGGGTTGGCCAGTATTTGCGCAGCCCTGTCCCTCATTTGCTGCATATACTCGGTAAGCTGGTTTTGCAGGCGTTGCTGCGCATGCAGGCCGCCTGTGTATAACCCCGTAGTAACTACTAATAACAACGCAAGCAATTTCATCTTCATACAACCCAAAATAAAGTGGTAGAACATTGGCGCCCGGCATATACCGGGCTGAGGCTGCAAATGTAGGGTAGTTTGAGGAAATGGGGGAGGGGGGAAAGAATTGAATGCCGGATGCTAATTAAATTAGTATGATTGATATTGGTATTACGTAAATGTTTTTATATTTGTAATATGTTCCGCACAATTCTTAACGACAAAATAGGGAATTTAATTAACTACCTGGCTACAAAAATACCCTGGTTGTCTTTAACCAAGGCATTGAAACTGATGTATATTATAGACGAAACCTCTATAAAAGAGGTTGGCTCGCCTATAACGTGGCTTGATTATAAGGTTTGGGAAAATGGCCCTGTTGCAGAAGATATATACAACGAAGTAAAATATAACCAAAGAACTTACGTAGGCGATAAAGACATATCAGTAGATAAGTATGTTACTGTAGAAAGAAAGTTTAATACAGAAAGAGGCCGCGAAGAAATTTACTTTATACCCAAGCCGGAATGTTCGTTAGGCAGTTTTTCTCCATTCGACATGGAAATTATTGATGGCGTAATTAAAAAGTTTGGAAAATACACCGCGCCGGAGCTAATTGAATATCTGCACAGAGAAGATTCGCTTTGGGCAAAGGTATGTAATGAAGAAAACTTGCAATTGCACTTTAAAATTTATAGCAAGAAGTCTAATTATTCTATCGATTTCTCCGAGTTAATTAAAGATGACGAAATGCTTCAAATGGCTGCCCATTCAGCGTATGAATCATTGTCTTTTCAAGAGAGCCTTGTTAGTGATGTAAATTGAAATGAACAGCAATGAACCCAAACTGGTTTGCAGCAGGTAGCCTTGTGCGAGTGAATGAATATGAGTTTGATGATGATGGCACTAAGCGCGATAAGTATATGATTGTTTTGTACAACGATACGCACAAAGCAATGATTATTGATTGTTTAACAACCTCTAAGGCGAAAGGTACGCAACACCTTAACCCTGGCTGCTCAATACACGATGGCAGGTTTCCTTATTTTGTTTTTCCGGCAAAGCACATTATTGGTGAAGCAAACTTTTATTTTGAGTTAGATACATTCATCTTTTTTAAAGACAATGTAAGGCTTGAACCTATATCAAAGTTTAATAAGCAGGTTGCTCTCTCAATATTTGGCCTTGTAAAGCTGGATGAATTATCAAACGAAAATTTAAAGAGGCTGATAAAATGTGCGTTAAAATCTAAGTTTATACCTATGGAAGTTGCTGGTATTTTGGAGGCCTTTAAATCATCGCTTTCCTAAGCCAAAGTGTAAAGCTATTTCAGGACGACACACTGTACCGTAATCAATTGTTCCCCTCCTCTATCCTCCTGCCTCTTTACAATTTAAATTCCCCACCCCCCCTCTACACCCCATGCGTCACCGCCGTGTTTTCAATGGCCGAGTAATCGCCCAGCTGCTGGCCGGTTAGGGCGGCTTTAAGGGCTGTTTGCAGGGCGCTGGGGCTGCCGTTGCCGCTTTCGGGTATGGGGGTGCCGTTTATAACGGTTAGCAGGGCCTGCAGCAGGGCATTGGTTTTATCAAGCTGGGCTTTAAGCTCCTGGGTTTTGGTAAGGCCGCCAAAGCTGCCATCGTTAAGCTGTATGCTGCCATCGGTTATTTGCAGGGTGGAGCTGCCCGCATCAAACACTATTTTATCAAGCTGGCTGTACATAAGCACCAAAGGCTGGTTGTGTTTGGTATGGCACACTATAACGGTTGAGCCTATGGTGGGCAGGTACAGCAGGCCATCATCCACGGCCGCCATCAGGCGTACATTAATAAAGCCGGTGCTGGTGGGGCCGGTAATGGGGGTGCAGGTGCAGGTGCGGGTGGATACGTCTACACTGGTAACGGTGCAAACATCAACAAACACCTCATCTTTAAGGTGTGTGCCTGCCAGTTGCTGTATGGCTTTTTTTAATTGGTTATTGCTTGTCATCTTGTGGTATGGGCAGTGCGCTGCCATCTTCGGTAACGCCGGTAATAAAATATTCAAGCTGAACTTCCTGCCGGAGGCCCTGCATGCCACCGGTGTATTTTACCGATTTTACTTTGTACATGCCATTACGCTCCGGCAACACACGGTCAATAATTTTAACGTTATCGCCCATTTTAACAAAGGGCACGGCAAAGGTGGTAAACTTACCCCTGAAGCCAGTGTAGTAGTACCTTTTAAGCTCCTCGGTGGCATTGGCTATAAGCTTGTCAACAGGCACGTCGTAATAGTAAAATGTTTTACGCTCGCCGGTGGTGTTTGCAGGAAAATCATCGCCCCCATCTTTGCGCACTTTGCTTTTAAACACGCCTTTTTCTACGTACACAAGCACCTCTAACCGTTGTTGTTTTGTTTTGCTGTGCCCGTCTTTTGTTTTGGCGCCGGTGGCAACGGTTTCATCTGTTATGGAGTAGGCTACGGCGCTCAATGCCACATCATCTTTACGCATATAGTTTAATTCATCGCTTACAATGTTGCGCTGAAACATAAATACTTTTTCGCCGTCGTCTTTCGCATCCTGCTCCAGGTATTGAAAGGTGCCTATGCGCAGCTCGCTGCCCCTGAAGTATGCGCTGGCATTTACCAGGCTTTTAAACCGCTCAAGCACCTGGCTTATGGTTTCGTTCTGCGTTCTAAAATCGCCCACATTATACACCGCTTTCGAGCTGGTGATGGTGTTAACGGTAAAGGGCAGGTTGGCGGTTTTCAGCATCTCGGCCACCATACTTTCCATGGTATATTGTTTGGCAGGCCATACTTTGTTGGCAACTGGTGTTTGTTTAAGTATCCACATGTTGTTTTCGCAGTCAATAACAAAAGGCTTTTTGCTGCTTATGCCGGTAATATAGCCTTCAAACACATTGTTAAGCGGGTAGCCTGCATAGCCGCAGGTAATGGTAACCCTGTCGCCCTTTAAAAAAAGCGGGTTGGCGGTAAAGCCGCCAATGTTTTTGTTAAGGTCGCCAAGGGGGTAAGGCTTGCCATCTTGGTCAATAGCCTGTACATTTTTGGGCAGGGTAATTTTAGCGGTATTGGTTAAGTTCTCCCAGGTATCGGTACACTCAAAGCTGTTTACAAAATGGTAGGTAAGCTGCAGGGTACGGCCTGCCCCCCGCTGTTGAAACTCAATTTTTGTTACGCAATTAAATAAAAGCATTGCCGTTTGGTTTTATTGGGCGGAAATATTGCATGTTTTGCCGGTGGTGATAACAAGGTCAACCTCTTTGGCGGAGTATGCGTTGATAGTAAAGGCTTGTTGTGCGTAGTGGCCTTCTTCCTGGTTAAGGGTAAAGCGGTTAATTACAATATAATCAATATCCAGGTTTTGCAAATAGGTGCTTACCACAGGCAATGCAACAGGTGCGCTGCAAAGGTTGTTTAAATCGCGCACGGCTTCTGCGGGGTAATGGTTGTTAGGGGCGGGTATAATGCCGTTGATGGTTATAATGTAATCATCCATGCCAATATACTCCTTAACAGCGCCATCCATGCCTTGTATTTGGGTGCGTACAATGTTTTTGGTTTGGTCAACGGTAATAAGCACGGTAGTAAACGTCATAACTTTGTACTGCTTGTAATTGCCCTGTGCATCGGGGTAACCAATAACGCTGCCATTAAAGTATAAGCCACTGTTTGTGGGGGAAAGTTTGGGGCTGAGGGTGCCTGAAAGATGTATGCCCAGGGTAAGATCGGTGAGTACCGGGGTGCCGAGATATGATGAGTACAGCTCTTTATCGGCAGCGGTGCTTCCTTTAATTTGCCCGGTGTAAGGATTGTTGTTGCCGGTTTTTAGTACCTGTACATTCTTAAGCTTGTGTTTACGTATCAGCTCGCTTGTGCCGGTAATAATAGTAGGTACTACAATTGTTTTTAACGCATCGGTAATGGTATCCATATTGTAAAGCTAAAAAAGCGGTATGTGCTTAGCTAAAACCGGGCCCACCTTATGCTTTGGCTGCTGCATATATTTTGCAAAAGTTAAACTTTATTTGCTTTTGTGTTTGCAGCGATTGCAGTAGCGAAATGGTTCAAATC
>CAZRDD010000194.1:0-8895 GCA_964598675.1 uncultured Parafilimonas sp. | reverse complement strand
GCGGGTCCAGGTACGGAAAGCCAGGGCCTGGGCGGTTTGGCCATGATGGACCTTGCCATTTGCGGCCTGTTAGGCAGTGTTGCTTCCGGGTGGATTGCCAATGCCATCGGGCTGCGCAGAACAATGATAATGTGCTTTGCTGTTTGTTTTGTTATGACGTTTGTAGTGTTTAAACTAAACACCGTTGCATCTGCCGCCACTTTTATACAAATGGGGGTGCTGGCGTTTTTCTTTGGCATCAGTCAGGGGGCATTATCGGTATACATACCCGCACTTTTTCCAACAATTGTAAGGGCATCTGCAACCGGCTTCTGCTTTAATGCAGGCCGCGTGTTTACAGGGCCTGTGGTGTTTTTTATTGGGGCGCTGGTAACTTTTTTAGGTGGCTACGGCAATGCTGTGTTTATCTTCTCCTTTATTTTTTTAATCGGCCTTTTAATCACTTTTTTTTCAAGAGATAGTGAGCAGAAAGAGGAGTTGACGGAAGGTATTGCTTTTGCAGAATAATATATTAAACACAACCCGCGGCATTACAGCCATACGTATAACAGCACTTGTATTTAAACAACGGTTATACATGGCAAACACAAAACACGAAACACAGAACTCAAAAAGTATAACAATGGCACATATACAAGTTGAAGAAGGTGTACCAGGCATAAGAAGCCTGGTGCTGTTCAGGCCCGAAACAGGCAAGCCGCTGTACGAGCTTGCCCAGGTATTGCTAAGGGGCGAATCGCCTTTAACCCCGGCAGAGCGGGAGTTGATAGCAGCCTACGTATCGCACCGCAACCAAACGGTGTTTTGCACTATGAGCCACGCTGCTGCATCGCGCAGCCTGTATGGCGAGGAGAAAGCGGTTGTGGATGAAGTGCTGCATAACCCTGGAGAAGCACACATAAGTGATAAGCTGAAAGCCCTGCTGAACATAGCAGGTAAAGTACAGATATTAGGCAGCGAAGTAACAGAAAGCGATGTTGCCGAAGCCCGTAAACATGGTGCTGGCGACAGGGAGATACACGATACTGTTTTAATTGCCGCTGCCTTTAGCATGTATAACCGTTATGTGGATGGCCTTGCAAGCTTTACGCCAACTGAGCCCGCTGCCTATGATGAAATGGGTAAGCGCATGGCCGAGAAAGGCTATGTGCCGCCTGTAAAACCATAATGCAGCAACAAAAATAACAGGTAACAGAAAAGAATATTTCAATAACCGGCTGTGTTTTTAAACCACAACACAGCAAAAAAATTACACCTTAAAAAGGTGATGCGTATGGCACATATAAACTTACCAGAAGGGCTTGCGGGTATACGCGGCCCAATGGCTTACAGCCCGCAAACCGCAAAGCCGCTGAATGAACTGGTGGAAATATTGTTGCGCAATGATGACAACACTTTATTGCGCGGGGAGCGTGAATTGATTGGTACTTATGTATCATCGCTGAATGATTGTTTTTTTTGCCAGAACGTACATGGGGCATTGGCTGGGCATTACCTGGAATGTGATATACATTTTATTGATGCCGTTAAAAAAGACTACGAAACAACAACCATTTCGCCTAAAATGAAGGCATTGCTTGCCATAGCAGGCAGTGTGCAAAAAGGCGGAAAGAATGTCACCGCCGCACAAATTGAATATGCAAAAGAACAGGGCGCAACGGATAAAGAAATACACGATACCGTTTTAATAGCAGCCGCCTTTTGTATGTTCAACCGTTATGTAGATGGGCTGGCTACCTGGGCCCCGCAGGACCGGCAGTTTTATGTGGAACGCGCACCCAGGCGCGCCGCAGAGGGGTATATTGATTTTGACCTGTATAAATAATGCTTAACCAACTAAACAACCATTTATGCCAATAAGAACTGAACCGATAGGCAGCATACCAAGGCCAAAATACCTGGTAGATGCCATGCAGGCTTTCGCCGAAAACCTGGTAGCTGAAAACGTGCTGAATGCTTTATACGAAGATGCTTTAAAAGATACCATTAAGCGCTTTGAAGAAACCGGCTCGCCTGTAATTACAGATGGCGAGCAAACCAAACCAAGTTTTGCCACCTACCCAATAGCCGGGCTTACTACGCTGGCACCAGGCGGTGTTATTATACCTTTTGCCGATGGGCATACCCGGCAGTTGCCAAAAATAACTACAGGGCCGTTCCGGTATTCCAATTATACCGATGCGTATGTTACCAGGGCCAAACAACTTACCGCTTTACCCGTTAAACAGGCAGTAATATCGGTATCGGCCATAAGCCTTTTATACCCGCAGGAAGGTATTGATGGCTACACACAGCAGCAGTTTATAAATGATTTGCTGAACGAGGCCGAAGCCGATATAAGGCGCAGCCTGGATGCTGGTGCCCACAACGTGCAGGTTGATTTTACGGAAGCGAGGCTGTCGTTAAAATTAGACCCGTCCGGCGGGTTGTTAAAAGCCTTTATTGACCTTAACAATACGGTGCTGGAACGCTTTACCAATGAGGAAAGGCTAAGGATTGGCGTGCATTCCTGCCCCGGCGGCGACCACGACTCCACCCACAGTGCAGACATCAGTTATACCGAACTGCTGCCCCTGCTGCTTCAGTTAAAAGCAGGCAATTTTTACCTGGAGTATGCAGGCGAAAGCAACAAACCTGCTGTGCTGGCCTCCATCAAACAGTATTTACAACCCGGCCAAACAATATTTCTTGGCGTAACCAACGTGCTTAACCCGCGTATTGAAACGCCGCAGGAAATAGCCGACCTGGTGGAAGAAGCCGCACAGTACATTCCGCTGGCGCAACTGGGTACAACAGACGACTGCGGTTTTTCGCCTTTTGCAGATGACCTTTCTACATCAAGGGATATTGCTTTTGAAAAAATAAGGGCCAGGATAGAGGGTACAAAACTTGCAGAAAAAAAGTTGTTTTCATAAACCAACGTCATTACAGCCATATGTATAACAACACTTGTATTTAAACAATGGTTATACATGGCAAACACAGAACAAAAAACACCAAACAAAAAACACAGAACACAGAACTCAAAACGTATAACAATGCCACATATAAAAGTTGACGAAACCCTTGCAGGCATAAGAGGCCTGATGGCTTTTAGCCCACAAACTGCTGAGCCGCTGGGCGTTTTAGCCGAGTTGCTGCTGCGCAGCAACGAAGGGTTAACACCTGCAGAAAGGGAACTGATAGCCACCCACGTATCGTACCTGAATGATTGTTTTTACTGCCATAACTCGCACGGCGAAATTGCCTGTTATTATCTTGATGGCAACCGCGAACTGGTAGACCAGGTACGCAAAGATTACCAGAATGCCCCTGTTAGCGATAAGCTGAAGGCTTTGCTGAACATAGCTGCAAAGGTGCAGAAAGGCGGAAAATATGTTACGGATGAAGATGTTGAAAACGCAAGGCTTACAGGTGCCACCGATAAAGATATACACGATACGGTGCTGATAGCGGCGGCGTTTTGCCTGTTTAACCGTTATGTGGATGGGCTGGCGGCTATTACGCCCACTGATTTATCTACCTATCCGCCGCGTGCAAAACAAGTGGCCGAAAGAGGGTATGGCAGCCATATTTATACCAAAGCTCAACCCGTATAATACAAAAAGGCATTGAAAAAAGCGCTTTCCATATTTTTACTGGCAGTGGCAGTGTTTAACCTTGGCGGGTATGGGCTTTTTATGGCCTGCCTCGAAAAAAGGGCCGATGAAAAAATGGCAGCGCAGCTTGATGCAAACAGCTTTGATCAATCCCGCCTTATCTCCATAAAAGCACCTGTTATAAACATGCCATATTATACCAATTCCGCTGAATGGAACAGGGTAGATGGCAGCATTACCCTTGCAGGGGTGGTGTATAACTACGTTAAGCTGAGAATTTATAACGACTCGCTGGAGCTGTTATGTATACCCAATGCCGATGCTGCCCGTTTGCTGGCTTGTAAGGTTGATTATGTAAAACTAATAAACGGTTTGCAGGGTAGTGGCCAGGGCAAAAAAACTGGTACAGGTGGCAAAGTGTTTAAATATTTTTCGCCGGGTAACAGTGCTGCAAAAAATACTGCTGCCAATGGTAATTATGCTGTATCTGCCCCCAAAAAATTCAACCGCACATTTCTAATCCTTCCTTTTTATTTTATTAGGGTTATTGATGACCCGCCGGATGCCTCTTAAACATATTTCAACTGCTTAAAAAGAAAACAAAACCTGTTTTCAGGGCCATTCTTTTACCATAGCCTGACATTTTATGGGCTTTGGGCAAACACTTATTATAAAAGACCAAAACTTAGAATATGCGTAAATCAATTATTCGTATACTTTTTATTTCATTTATCGCGCTGTTACCGCAGTTACTTTTTGCACAACAGCAAACTGTAACAGGTAAAATTGCCGATGCCAAAGGGCAGCCGCTTGCAGGCGCAAGCATTACGGTTAAACAATCAAACCGGGGCACTGTAACAGATGCTGATGGCAAATTCAGCCTGGTGGTTCCTCAAAACGCGTACCTGGTAATATCCTCTGCCGGTTTTAAAACACAAACAATTAAGGCCGATGCAGCCAACCTGCTGATTACCCTTGAAGAAGATATTGCCCGGTTAGATGAAGTAATGGTAACAATTCTGTCTACCACCGGAAAGCGCAGAAACCTGGCCAATGCAGTGGCTATCATCTCTTCTAAAGAGCTGAGTGGTACTGCCCCTGCCCAAACATTTGATGCGGCGCTGGAAGGCAAAATAAGCGGTGCTTATATAAACGCCAACTCAGGTGCACCAGGCGGAGGAATCTCGGTAAAACTGCGCGGTGTAACATCGGTGTATGGCAACACCCAGCCATTGTATGTGCTGGATGGTGTTTTTGTTGATAACAGCTCTACCTCTGCCGGTTTAAATGTGGTAACCAACGCACTGGCAAACGGTTCCACCACCTCAAACCAGGATAACCCTTCAAGCCGCATTGCCGACCTTCGCCCCGAGGATATTGAAAATATTGAGATTTTAAAAGGTGCCTCCGCTGCCGCCATTTATGGTTCAAAAGCAGCAGCCGGTGTGGTAATCATCACCACCAAAAGAGGTAAACAGGGTAAAACCCAAATAACCATTGCACAGGACCTGGGGCAAATAACTGCCCGCCATTTACTGGGTGTGCGCACCTTTAATGCCGACAGGGCCGCCAGCTTATCCTCCGACCCCACAGCAAGTGCTGCATTAAAACAGCAGTTTACAGATGCGCAGGCAAAAGGGCAGATTTACGACTACGAAAAGGAAGTGTATGGAAACACCGGCTTTGCACGCAATACCGTGCTTAGTATGAGTGGTGGTAACGAGAAGACCGGGTTTTATTTTTCCGTAGCCCAGAAAGATGAGGGCGGTATCGTAAAAAATACCGGTTACCGCAACAGCAGTGTGCGGTTAAATGTAGACCATAAAATAAACGACAATGTAAAGGTGGGCATCAGCGCCAGCTATATTAATTCTTCGGCTGACAGGGGTTTGCAGGGCAATGATAATGCAGGTGTATCGCTGGGTATTGCGCTGTCGTCAACCCCATCGTTTGCGCAATTGCACCCCGATGCGTTTGGCAACTACCCCAATAACCCTTTTGCCGCCTCCAATCCGCTGCAAACAATTGCTTTAATGCGCAATAACGAGGCGGTGAACCGCTTTATTACCGGCCTTAACCTTGAAGCCATTTTGCAAAAAAGCAATACAAGCACCACCCGTTTTGTGGCAAGGGGCGGCTTCGATTTTTACAACCTTGAAACCAATGCCCTTTTTCCGTCAAACCTCCAGTTTCAGGCGGTAAACAAGGGTACTTCTATACAGGGCTTTACCAAAAACCTGGGTACAAACTATATCCTGTCATTGGTAAACACCTACACGCCCTCTGATAATTTCTCATTAACCAGTTCGGCAGGTTTAACGCAGGAGAGTGGCGATTACAACAACCTGCTTAATGTGGCCACCCAGGTAATATCCGGGCAAAGCAATGTAGACCAGGCCGGGGCGTTAAACGCAACGCAGTTCAGGTCTAAGTTTCAGAACACCGGCGTATTTGTACAGGAAGAAGCCAATATTCATGATATACTTACGCTTACTGCCGGTGTGCGTTTTGATGAATCGAGCAACAACGGCGACCCCGGCAAGTATTACACTTACCCTAAAGCAGGCCTGTCGTGGAACCTAACCCGCATGGGGCTGCTCGCCAACAGCGTTTTTGATACCATAAAGCTTCGTGCAGCTTATGGCCAGGCCAATAACGTGCCAGCTTACGGCAGTAAGTTTACATCGCTGGTGGTTTCAAACATAGCAGGCAACCCCGGTGTGCTGGTAAACACGCAGGAAGGCCAGCCGGGCATAAAGCCAGAACGGCAAACGGAGTTTGAAACCGGGCTTGATTTCAGCCTCTTTAAAGGCAGGCTGGGTTTTGAGCTTACCTATTACGATAAAACCATTAACGACTTTCTTATGCTTAGCAGCCTGCCTTCTTCCAGCGGCTTCTCCAGCAAATGGGTTAATGCAGGCAACCTCCGCAACCACGGGTTTGAGTTAGGTATTAATGCCAAACCAGTTTCCACTAAAAACATCAGCTGGACCAGCTCCGTAAATTTCTGGGTGAATACATCAACCGTAACAAAACTCACCATACCATCGGTACCGCAGGGCTCTTTTGGTTACGTACTGGGTTCGTTCCAGGTGCAGGAAGGTAAATCGGCCACCCAAATACTTGGGCTTAATGGTGCCGGTGTAGGGGTGCTGGGCAATGCAGAACCTAAGTTTCAGATGAATACCTATAACGAGGTAACCTTTTTTGGCAAGTTAAGCCTCAGGTTCCTCATTCACTGGAAGCAGGGCGGCGATAACATAAACCTCACCAACCTTGAAAATGATTTTGGCGGCACCAGTGTTGATTTTGACAAGGTTACCAACAAAGCAGGCCTGCCGGATGGTATTTACCGTATAACGCAGTTAGGGGTAAGTGCGCAGGAGTTTGTACAAAATGCCAGTTACCTGCGTTTCAGGGAAATTGGTTTGTACTACACCATTAAAAAACTGCCTGTAAGCTTTATAAAATCAGTAAGGGCCGGGGTATCGCTAAACAACTACATTACCGTTACCAAATACAAAGGCTACGACCCCGAAGTGTCCAACTTTGGTACAGGCTTTTCAACCGGTGTGGATGTAGACCCCTATCCTGCCTCAAAACGTGCTGAGTTTCATATTTCAGTAGATTTCTAATCCCACAAAAAAAACAGTTATGAAAAAATATATTCTTAAACATATATCGCTGCTGCTGGGTGCATCTTTATTGTTTGCCGCCTGCAAAAAAGACTACGGCAACCTGAACAGCCCCACCATACAGGATTTTTTGAACAATGCCACCCAAAGCGAACTGAACAACCTTGTAAGCGGCACCGAATCGGGCATGCGCAATGCCCTGGCCCTTTACCTTGACGATGCAGGCACCATAGGGCGTGAGGGCTACCGCTTTTCAGCCTCCGAGCCGCGTTATGTAACCGACCTGCTGGGGGCCGCCAATGCAACCCTTAGCAACAGCAATTTTTATATTACCAATACCTGGGCAGCCCGCTACAGGGTGGTTAAAAACTGTAATACGCTGATAGATGCAGCCACAAAATCAACCTTAATAAGCAGTGAACAAAAGAAAGGGTATACCGGTTTTGCCAAAACCATAAAAGCCTACCAGCTTTTGCTTAACCTTAACCTGACCGATTCAAACGGTATAAGGGTTGATGTGGCAGACCCCGATAACCTCGGCCCGGTGGTAGGCTATGATGATGCGCTTACCGCAATAGCAGGCCTGCTGGATGATGGCAATACTGATTTGGGCAGTGCAGCAACAGCCTACACGCTGGCTGGCTTTGTTAGCGGCAATACCGCCATTAGTGTGCAGCAGTTTAACCGTGCACTGGCGGCAAGGGTAGCGGTTTACCGCCAGCAATGGGCTGGCGCGCTTACGGCGCTTAATGCATCCTTTTTTGGGCTGGATAAAGATTTTTACCTGGGCGTTAACCATGTATTTGGCACGGGCTCGGGCGACCAGTTGAACCCCGTGTTCATACCCCGCAACCAAACAGGCGAGGTGCGGGTGGCCCATCCATCCTTTGCCACTGATATAGAAGCCGGGGATGACAGGATAGGCAAAGCCACGCTGCGTACGTCCTCAGCATCGTTAAACGGCCTCAGCAGCGACCGCGATGTGTGGGTGTATACCTCCAGCACAGCGCCTGCATCGCTGATAAGGAACGAAGAATTGATTTTGATATATGCCGAAGCCAATATTCAGTTGGGTAACCTGGCTGAAGGTGTAACCGCGTTGAATATTATTAGAAAAGGGCATAACCTGGCGGTATACAGCGGGGCATTAACCAAAACCGCTTTGGTGGATGAACTGTTGAAGCAGCGCCGTTACTCCCTGTTTTATGAAGGGCACCGCTGGATAGACCTGCGCCGGTACGGCCGCTTAAATACATTGCCGATTGACAGGGTGGGCGATGATGTTTGGACGGAGTTTCCGTTGCCGGTTTCGGAGCAATAACCTGTTTTACAAAGGGCCGTTCAAAAAAAGAACGGCCCTTTTTGGTAAAACGGCCTTTTTTGTCGGTTTTTTTACAATAAATTATTGTGGTTTAGATAGTTGGCGCATTTTGTTAAAAAATATATAAGTAGTTTTGTAGATACTGTATCCACCTGAAACAAACTTATGATTAAATTTTACCCTGTGAGGCGTTTGCTTGCATACCTTACGATACTTTCAACCTTTTTATTTTGTAATAACGTTATTATTATCATTATTATTATTATCATAAAGATGATTAAAGAGAGCATGTAAAATTTTTACTCTTGTTATATCTGTAAAATAATCATTTAATTGTTTT
>CAZRDD010000193.1:0-8932 GCA_964598675.1 uncultured Parafilimonas sp. | reverse complement strand
GGGTGGGCTTATTACCAATTTTCACCAGCCACAGTCTACCTTACTGCTGCTGGTAGCTGCTGTTATTGGCGATGACTGGCGTAAAGTATACAACTACGCCCTGCAAAACAATTTTCGCTTTTTAAGTTATGGGGATGGCAGTTTGCTGATGAAGGCTGCGCAATAAAATATGTTATCCCTTGCTCAACGGTATTTCAACAATAAAGGCACTGCCTTTGCCAAGGGTGCTTTCTACCTTTATTTTGCCTTTAATAACATCTACCACGGTTTTTACATAGCTCATGCCCAGGCCAAACCCTTTAACATTGTGAATGTTGCCGGTATGTGCGCGGTAAAACTTCTCAAATATGCGTTTTACAGTTTCTTTGCTCATGCCAATACCGTTATCGGCAATGCGCACCACCAGGTTGCGCGCTGTGCTGTGGGTGGTTATGGTTATTACCAGGTTTTCTTTGGAGTATTTAACTGCATTATCCACCAGGTTGTTAATCATGTTGGTAAAATGCGTTTCATCGGCATAAATAAGGTCGTTGGCGGCGTTCAAAAGCAGTTCCACACTGGCCTGTTTTTCCTGCAACTGTAGTTTAAACCCATCCACCACTTTGGTAATAACATCGTGTACATGCAGCTTAACCATGTTCATTTTAAGGTCCTGCCGCTCCATAAGGCCGGCCTGCAAAATGGTTTCCACATGCTTGTTCATGCGTTTGCTTTCTTCCTTAATAATACCGCTGAAATATTGCAGCTTTTCGGGGTCGCGCTGCACCTTCTCGTTACGTACCGCATCTACCGCCAGCGATACTGTTGCCAGCGGCGTTTTAAGCTCATGCGTCATGTTATTAATAAAATCGCTTTTAATCAGGCTAAGCTTCCGTTGGGTAAGCATTGTTCTAACCGTTAAGTAAAACGCTGCAATTACTATCAGGGTAAATAATACTGAGCCTGCTACCATCCATATCAACGATTTCCAAACCTGGGTTTTAAAATTGGGTACTACAACAAACAACTGCTCATAAGTGCTTGTATCTAAAAACGGGTTGGTACTAACCGTTGAAATGGGCATGCCCCTGGTAAGAGAGTTAAGCGTGTCTGTGGAGGCCTCCATGTAGTTTTTCGACTCCATTTCAAGGGTAAGGTCGCCCAGGGTAATGGCATATTCAAACTCCAGTTCTTTCAACCCTTCCTTGTCAAACGATTTGCGAAGCTTGTTGTAAATTTCGGTATTGGTATAATGCTCCGATACTGCCGGTGGCTTCACCGTTGAAAAACCAAGGTTATCGTTAAATAGTTTAAGGGCTGGCTTGCGCTGTAAACGCAGCAAAGGCGTAGTGCTAACCTGGCGGGCAAGCTCCTGCGATACGGTAAACATTGTTTTATCCACCCTGTCTTCAAACCCTTTTTCGGTTACCTGGTAAAGATTGGAGAACCAGGATAACTGAATGATAATAATACCTGCAATTGACAAGGAGATTAATATAATAATGAGTGGTATAATTTTCTTCATCTGTACAAAAGTATAGCCTGACGGGTTTTTAAAAACAATATAAAATGGTTTACCAAGTTTTTAACGGAATAAATAGCAGATTATTTACTTTCATGTTACAAATTAAATGCAGTAACGCAGTATGGCAGACATAAAGCCCGGAAATATACTTATTGCCGACCCTTTTTTAAAGGACCCAAACTTTATGCGTTCGGCCATTTTTTTGTGCGAGCACCAGCCCGAAGGCAGTTTGGGGTTTGTGCTTAGCAAGGCCTACCCTTTAACATTGGGCAGCCTTATGAACGGGCTGGAGGGGTTTGAAATACCCGTGTTCTATGGTGGCCCCGTGCAAAAAGATACGCTGCATTTTTTGCACCGCCTGCCAGCGATAATACCGGGCGGGGTAGAAGTTACCGATGGCATTTACTGGGGCGGCGAATTTGATGTAGTAACCGGGCTTATACAGCAAAACAAGCTGCCTTACAACAACATACGTTTTTTTATTGGCTACAGCGGCTGGGGCCAGGGGCAACTGGATGATGAAATGGAGCAAAAAAGCTGGCTGGTTACCGAAGGCAACAGAAAGCTTGTGTTTGGCACCAGCGCAGAAAATATTTGGAAAGTGGCCCTTAAACAAAAAGGCGGGCAATTTGAACAATTGATACACTACCCCATTGACCCTCAGTTAAATTAGTGTACACTTTTTCAAAGGCTTCATTTTATTAAGGCAACTGGCAAGCAGCCAAATTTTACCAATAGCCGCACCCAACAGAGATTTAAGAGGTTTATTATTATTTTTTATATATTTGATATGTTGTTTTCCTGTAAAAAACTACTTTGAAAAAAACGGCTGCCATACTTTTGCTTACCTTATTTCTTTTTAACCTGTTTGGTTATAAGGTTTGGTTTTATTATATGCAGTCAAGGTCGCAACAGCAGGTGCAGGCTTCGCTTGATAAACAGCAGTACAATGACAATGACCTCATCACTATAAAAGTACCCCTTTCGCTGCCGTACTTTACCGACTGGAAAGAATTTGAGGAATACGATGGCTCCATTGAATTTAACGGCCAGCATTACAACTACGTTAAAAGAAAGGTGTACCAGGACACGCTTATACTGCTTTGCCTGCCCAACAACGAACAAAACAGGCTGAGTGCCGCAAAATCTGATTACGAAAAACTTGTAAACACCCCGCAAAGCAGTTCCGGCAACAGTAAATCGGGCAATACTATACTGCTGCTAAAAGTTTTGCTTGGCGGATACCGTGAAACAGAAACGATATTTGAATGTTGCAGTTTTGCCAATGCACCTTTAGCTTACCATACTTTCTATTCCGAAAGCATCAGCCCTCTCTGTCTAAAATGCCCCTGGCAACCACCCGAACTAATTTAGCCTGTTATTTATGCCGGTTTTGCACGCCCGCAGCTTTTAACAAAAACTGAATTAACCATTCGCGTATTTGTTATTGTGGCCTTACGGCATGGCTGTGCTTGTAATACATTGCTTACTGCCTGTTTAAAAGGCCGTACTGTGTTGTATTGCATGCAACCATACTGCCTGCCGTACTGCCGGGTAAATAACACCTGCCACCATTAACTTTTATTATACACCATTACATGCAGGTTGCATTGATTATGCAATTGATTAACCTGTATAAAAATGGCATGCCAAAAAAGCGCTGCAGCATACCGCGTTGCCTTGCATAAGCTTTTGCTATGCATGCCGGTATGGCATGTACGCTATTACCAACAAAATCAAACCATTTATATGCAACTGGTACCAACCAGGCCTGTACTATTATTAGCCATAACATTACTTTTTTTACAATCGTGCAAACAAAACAAGCCACATTATTCGCTGGATAAAAAAGCGAATGCGGCTATGATACATATACTTGATAGTATTGCCAACAGGAATACCACAATGGACAACCCTTTTTCCCCGGAGTCTCAGCTCGTTTTTTTTGATGCGGAAATAAAGAAGGCGGCAAACGACCCCTATCGCCAGGCGGTAGCCCAATTTTACAAAGCCTCCGTTTTATTAAAGCTGGGACGGGAAAAAGAATCAGTAAATATGTTTGCACAGTTACCTAAAAATGTATCGGCACAATATGCAGGCCTTAATAAAGAAGTAGAAGAAAATTTTGCCCTGGCCAATTTGCGGTATGGCGAGCGCAGCAACTGCGTTACCAACCATGTGGCAGAATCGTGTGTATTCCCCATACAGAAAGCGGGTATGCACCAGGATGAAACAGGCTCCCGCAAGGCCATTGCCATTTACCAGGACCTGCTGGCTAAAAACCCCGCAGATCTCGGCTCAAAATGGCTGCTCAACCTTGCGTACATGACCTTGGGGCAATACCCGCAAAAAGTACCGGCAGCCTTTCTTATACCGGGGCTTGACAAAGATGATTCGGGGGAAACGCTTAAACCCTTTACCGACATAGCTGCCGACTTAAAGCTGGATACCCGCAACAAAGCAGGCGGCGTGGTGGTGGATGATTTTAACAACGATGGCTATCTGGATATTGTAACCTCCGACTGGGGCATTGCCGATGGCCCGATGCACTTTTTCATAAATAACAAAAACGGCCATTTTACTGATATTACAGAGCAGGCCGGGCTTAGTGGTTTTAAAGGTGGCCTTAATATGATACAGGCCGATTACAATAACGATGGCTTTATTGATATACTGGTTTTAAGGGGTGCCTGGATGCCCGGGCCTTTTGGCAAGCAACCAAACTCGCTGCTGAGAAACAACGGCGACTGCACTTTTACGGATGTAACTATTGAAAGTGGCCTTTTATCCTTTCACCCAACACAAACAGGTATTTGGCGCGATTTTAATAACGATGGCTACCTGGACCTGTTTATTGGCAACGAAACCAGCAACCCGCTGGACCCGCAGCCCTGCGAGTTGTTTATGAACAACACTGATGGCACTTTTACCGATATTGCCAAAGAAGCTGGCTGCGGCATTTGCGCCTTTGTAAAAGGAGTGGCCAGTGCAGATTATAACAACGACGGCCTGCAGGATTTGTATTTGTCCACCTGCAGCGGGGTGAGGATTTTACTTAAGAATGATGGTACCATAAATGGCAAAGTGCATTTTAGTGATGTAACCGTGGACGCAGGCCTCAACGATATAAGGATAAAATCGTTCCCCACCTGGTTTTGGGACTATGATAACGATGGCTGGCCCGATATTTTTGTTTGTGGTTACCAGCCAGCCCGCAACTCTATCGCCTACTCCCTTGCAGCTGAATATTCCGGCACACCCGACCCCACCGCCAGCACCATGTACCTGTACCACAACAACCACAACGGCACATTTACCAACGTAACAGCTGCGGCGGGCCTCAACAAATCGGTTTTTGCGATGGGGGCTAATTTTGGCGATATTGATAACGACGGCTACCTGGATATGTATCTTGGTACGGGTAACCCCGATTACCGCTCCCTTGACCCCAGCAAGCTTTACCGCAATATTAAAGGGGTGCGCTTTGCAGATGTAACCACCGCCGCCAGGGTAGGCAACCTGCAAAAAGGGCATGGCGTTTCGTTTGCAGACCTTGATAATGACGGGGACCAGGATATTTATGCAGAGGTTGGCGGTGCTTTTCCCGGGGATGCGTATTACAACTCCTTTTACCTTAATCCCGGCCAAAACAACAACCACTGGGTAACCATTAGCCTGCAGGGCAACGAGGGCAACTATTACGCCATTGGTGCCAGGCTAAAAATAACGTTTACTGAAAATGGCCAGCAACGCAGCGTGTACCGCGATGTAAATTCCGGGGGCAGCTTTGGCTGCTCGCCCCTGCGCAAGGAAATTGGCGTTGGCCAGGCCGAAAAAATTGATAACTTAACCATTACCTGGCCAGGCTCCGGCAGGGTGCAAACATTTACAAACCTGCCGGTATGCAGGTTTATTAAAATTAAACAGGGCAGCAGTGATATTGAAGAAGTTAATTTAAAAGTGCTTGATTTTAAAACATCCCACAAGGACATGCTGGCCTGCCCGCCCTTACAGGCCCAGGCAATGAATTAAGCGGCTATAACCTTAATAACAAAGCCCCCATAACCGGGGGCTTTGTTATTATTTGCAACAATGTAGTTATCAATATTTATGCTTCGTGTGCAGGTTTGGTTATAAAAACCTACTTATTATCTGCCAAAGCAGGCCGCTTGGCATCGGCAACCACGCGTTTACGGTAGTTTTTAAACAAGCTGTGCCATTGTATTTCCAATACACCCAAAACACCTTCCTTTAAAATACCTTTGCTCATTTTGCTTACCCCAACTTTTCTGTCGCGGAAAGTAATAGGCACTTCGGCAATTTTAAAATGCAGTTTCCAGCAGGCAAATTTCATCTCTATCTGAAAAGCGTAGCCAACAAACTTAATTTCCTCAAGGTTTATGGTTTCCAGCACCTTCTTTTTATAACACATAAAACCGGCGGTGGGGTCGTTAACGGGCATCCAGGTGATGAGCCTTGTGTATAACGATCCGCCTTTTGAATAAATGTGCCTGTCAAGCGGCCAGTTTTCAATCTTGCCACCTTTTACATAACGGCTGCCAACAGCAACATCTGCACCATTTAACTTACATGCTTCATATAACCTTTCCAGGTCGTTGGGGTCGTGGGAGAAATCAGCATCCATTTCAAAAATGTACTCATACCCCCTGTCCACAGCCCATTTAAACCCGTGAATATAAGCGGTGCCAAGGCCTTGCTTACCCATTCTTTCCTCAATAAACAGCACACCGGGGTATATGGCGGTAAGGTCTTTTACCAGGTCGCCAGTGCCATCGGGTGAGTTATCGTCAACAACCAGCACATGATAGCCCTGGTTTAACGAGAATATAGCCTGCAATATGGCAGGTATATTTTCTTTTTCGTTGTAAGTGGGTATAATTACTAATTTTTCCAAAAAGTTAAACGCTTGTATAAGCCCCGAAAGTACATATTTCTAAAAAAGGGGAATGTTAGTTTTTGCCAAATGGGTTAAAAACCAATGTATTTATGGTTTTTTTAACAGCGTACGGTTTAATATCTCGGTAAACTTTTGCTTGGTATCCATGGCAAAATCGCCCTTCATCATCCAGTCGTAATACTGCGGCTCAAGTTTAAGCACTTCGGTAACAGGCTTGCCTTTGTGTTTGCCAAAGTTAAAAACCTCAATACCATTAACCTTTATAAAGCGGCGTGCAAAGTCAACAATATCATCTTCACCGGTAAATTTAACAATACTGTCTATGGTATCGCCAATGTTATTGTACCGTTCCACCTGTGCCAGCAATATCTCCCAGGTTGCAGTAGCATCCACTTCGGCGCTGTGGGCACCTTCCAGCGTTTTGTTGCAATAAAATTTATACGCGGCGCCAAGGGTACGCTGTTCCATCATGTGAAAAACCTTTTGCACATCAACCATCTTTCTGCCGGTAGTGCTAAAATCAAGCCCTATACGTAAAAACTCTTCAATAAGCATGGGTATATCAAAGCGGTTGCTGTTGTAGCCACCCAGGTCGCAATGCTCTAAAAATTGTTTTATTTCGTTGGCTGCCTGTTTAAAAGTAGGGGCATCCTTAACCATTTCATCCGTAATGCCATGTATATCTGTAGAGGCCTTGGGTATAGGCATTTGCGGGTTAATAAGCTTGCGCTTAACCGTTTTTTTGCCATCGGGTGTTATTCTTACAATAGCAATTTCTACTATTTTATCAGTACTTATGTTTATACCTGTTGTTTCAAGGTCAATAAAAGCAATAGGCCTTTCAAGTTGAAGTTTCATTATGTGTAAATTACGGTATGCTGCCTTACGTTGGTTTAAACAGCGGTTTTATTTTTTGCAAATGTAATCATATCCAGCCCGTCGTAGTTACCACTGCTCATAAGCAACACATTTGTATTGTTATAATTTTGTTGTTGCAGCCATTGCAACAATTCCTGCTTATCAGTAATAACCATTAACCCTGCTTTATTAAACCCATCGTAAACCGCTTGTTTCGGCAGTGGCGGCAAGCGTTTTAGTTCAAGGGCGTGGTGTGCATAAAACACCACTATCTCATCCGCTTTATCGGCGGCGCCATTGTACTGCTGCATAAACCCGGCATTAAGGCTGCTATAGGTATGCAGTTCAAGCACAGCTATAAGCTTTCTGTTGGGGTATTGCTGCTTAACAGCCTCTATGGTGGCTGTTACTTTGCTGGGGGCATGTGCAAAATCGCGGTAAACAGTAGTGGTGGCATTGGCAGCCAATACCTCCAACCGCTTCGATGCCCCTGTAAATGTGCTTATGGCACGCACAAAACCCTCATCAGTAACACCAACCTGCCTGCAGGCGTAGTATGCCGCGTGTAAGTTTAACAGGTTATGGTTGCCAAAAACTTCAAGCTTTCCCGTGCTTTCGCCAATTTGCAGGGCAGTTGTACCATTTTCAATACTATGTGCGGGCAGGCCGTATGGCTGGTAACGTATATCGGTACGGGTGCTGCTTTCTACCAGGGTTTTAAGCACCTGGTCTGTTTCATTATAAACCAGCAGCCCGCCGGTTTCAATTTTTGAAATAAATATCCTGAACTGCTCAAGGTAAATGTCAAACGTGGGAAAAACATTGATATGGTCCCACGCAATACCGGTAAGTATTGCTACATGTGGAAACAAAAAATGAAATTTTGGCCTTTTCTCCAGGGTGCTGGCAGGGTATTCATCCGCCTCGCATACTATTAACGGGGCATTGGTAATTTTTACGCTTTGTGCAAACCCATCCAGCTTTGCCCCCACCAGGTAATCAAAATCGGCCCCATTTTCTTTCAGCACGTGCATTATCATGCTGGTGGTAGTGGTTTTGCCGTGGCTGCCACCCATTGCAATCCTGGTTTTATTTATACTCTCGCTGTATATATACTCCGGGAAGGAGTAAATTTTCAATCCCAGCGCTTTTGCTTTTTGCAGCTCCGGGTTATCCGCTTTGGCGTGCATCCCTAAAATAACCGCATCAAGGCCCTCATGTATCATATTAACATCCCAGCCAATAGTGGCTGGCAGCAGGCCTTCTGCGGCCAGGTTGCCCTTTGCTGGCTCAAATATTTCATCATCAGTACCGGTAACATTGTAGCCTTTATGCTTTAACGCCAGGGCAAGCTGGTGCATAACACTGCCGCCTATTGATATAAAATGTACATTCATTTTAAGTAACTCTTAATACTTTTAGCCGCAGCAATGTGTTATACATGTAATTAAACACAATATATTTGCACCCTTATTGCATATTAACCGTAAAATTCTATCCCAATGAAAAAAGTATTTTCCGTGGCAGCCGTATTGGTCATCATCACCATGTTTGCATCGTGTGCAGCTTCCCGCAGCAGCGACTGCCCTTCTCACGACCCCAATTTCTTCCGCAGGTCTTATTTCAGGCATTAATACCAGCCTCTTAAAGTA
>CAZRDD010000192.1:0-8990 GCA_964598675.1 uncultured Parafilimonas sp. | reverse complement strand
AAACCATTAATATAGATAATATATACAGGTGCATCGGTATCAACCGTATTCACCTTCCGGCCAATATCGCTCATGTTACCAACATTGTCAACAGCATAGTAACGCACGGTATAATCACCCTGCGTACCCAAAAGCAACCTGTTATGGTAAACCGTCCATGGGCCATTGTTGACAGAGTAATAAATATTTTCAACACCACTGGTTTTATCATCGGCAGTAAGGGTTACATAAAGCGATGGGCCATAAAACACCCTGCCCGGTATCTCGTATTTTTTGGCAATATCGTACGATGAAGCAGTTGAAGGGGCTATACCATCACCGTAAATCTCCAGCATAGCCTCCTGCTGTGGTTGTGCCATCTGCATGGTTTTGGGGTCAACAGCGTATTTGGTGCGTATGTAGTTTACACCATCTGCATCAAGATAAACAGGGTCGGCATACAGTTTATTAACGGGCTTGTTAAGCCTTAGCTCGGCACTGTCGGGCGTGCTGGATACCCATATATATACAGGCAGAGCCTTGTTCCAGTACAGCTTGCCTGTTGCAGAATCCGTATAGTGTTTTGGCGGATACTTTTGTGCAACTGCATTTACTGTGGTAAATAAAAGGGTACAAGCAATTAGTAAATATCTCATACGGGGGTGCTGAATTTTAGTGTTATATCTGTGCCTTTGTTTATTTCGCTTTCAACTATTATTTCGCCTTCGCAAAGTTTTATCAGTTCGGAACAAAGCACCATTCCCAGCCCGGTGCCTTTTTCGTTGGAGGTACCCCTGGTACTCTGGTTGCTTTTAAAGTTAAAAAGGCTGTCTACTTTCTCCTTATTCATCCCCACACCGTTGTCGGACACAGTTACATATACACAGCCATTTACCCGTTTGCCGCTGATGGATACCTCCCCACCCTTGCGCGTAAATTTCAGGGCATTTTGTACAAGGTTACGTACTATAATTTTGGTCATATCCAGGTCGGTTGTTGCAACCAAATCTTCGGGAACTGTGTTGGATATTTTTACCGATTTTTGGCTGGCCACCGGTGTTAGCAACTCCACATTCTCTTCCACCGCCAGCGAAACTTTTACCGGCTTTACCTGTGGTTTTAACTCATGCAAATGTGCCATTGCCCAGTTAAGCAGCGTATCCAGCACCCCGGCCAGTGTACCCAGGTCGCGCTCCATTTTGGTAAACAGTGTTTTTATTTCCTCATCAACATCGTACAGGTGTATTACATTAAAAAAACTTTGCACGGCTGTTAGCGGGCTGCGCAGGTCGTGCGCTATAATGGAGAATATTTTTGTTTTAACAAGGTTGCTTTCCTCAAGCTCCTCTTTTTGCTTTTCAATAGCCAGGTTTTGTTGCTGCAGGCGAAGGTTATTGGCAGCTATTTTTCTGTTATAAAAAATAAGCGCCGCCCCAAGCACCACTAAAAAGCCCGATATAACCAATAATATGTCCCGCAAATGGTTTTTCTTTTCAATTTCAGCCCGCTGCTTTTGCTGAACGATAACGGCATTGTCTTCCTTTATCTTTTCCTCGCTCATATACAACCTCAGTGCTATTTCCTGCCGGTTAAGATTGCTGTAAAGGCTTTTGTTGATGGAGGCGGTTGAATCTAACAGGTATTGTTTTTCTTTTACTTCAAGTGCTTTGCGCTGAAGTTCAATCTCCTTCATTTGCTTTTGTATACTGTCTGTAACCAGGTCGCTGCTTAGTTTGGATATTTCCTTTTTTTGTAACAGGTCGTGAAACGATTTAAACAACTGGAAATACTTCATAGATTCATCCACATCGCCTTTTTTCTCGTATGTTTCAGAGAGCATGGCGTACACGCTGGACATTTGCTGGGGGTCGTTTATTTGCCGGGACAGCGAAAGGGCCTCCTGCAGGTAGTTAACTGACTCAGTATATTGTTTTAAATTATTGCTTACTACCGAAAGGTTTACAAGTGCTGATATAATGCCGGTAGGCTCGTTTTTAGCGCGGCGGGTACCAAGCGTTATTTTAAAATGGTTAAGTGCTTTGTTGTAATCCTCAATATCGTTGTACAGCATGCCAAGGTTGTTATGAATCATGGCTATGCCATTTTCATTTTCAATATTGCCATTAAGCTGTAATGATTTTTCGTAATAACTGATGGCGGTGCGGGCATCGTTGTGGTTCCAGTAAATGTAGGCTATCTCGTTCATCATCCTCGATGCCTCTTTGTTATCCCCGGATGCTAAAAAGCGGTTATAGTTATCAAGATAGGAAAGTACCCTGCCGGAATCACTCCTGTTCAAATGCCCTAACTGGCAAAAAACGGGGGTAACACAAATCAGAAAAAAACACAAGAAGCTTAAACATCTTGTTATCATAGTTACGAAATTGAAGTAACCTCCGGGTTTGGCAAGTTACTGGTACAGGATTTTTCCATTGCAAATATAGAATTAATTGGCAATGTCAAAATATTTGGCTCGCAACACTCGTAAAACTGGGCGTAATCCCCTTTTTGTTGATAACACGAGAGGTTACCGAACTATACAGAAAGGTTTTTAAGCATATCTGCCGTTAAAGCATCAAGGTCATATTCATGGTTCCAGCCCCAATCATTGCGCGCAACGCTGTCATCAATGCTCTGTGGCCAACTATTGGCAATGGCCTGGCGGTAGTCTGGCTGATAGCTGATGGTAAAATCAGGAATGTGTTTTTGAATGGCTGCCGTTATTTCCTTTGGCGAAAAACTTACGCCAGCTATGTTGTATGAGGTACGCACCGAAATATTTTCGGCAGGCGCTTCCATAAGGTCAATAGTGGCTTTAATAGCATCGGGCATGTACATCATGGGCAGGTAGGTATCTTCCTGCAAAAAGCATTGGTATTTACCATTTTCCAATGCCTCATGAAAAATTTCAATGGCATAATCCGTGGTACCCCCTCCAGGGGCAGATTTATAGCTTATCAGGCCGGGATAACGCAGGCTGCGCACATCTACCCCATAACGGCGGTTATAATAATTACACCAAAACTCGCCTGCATATTTGCTTATGCCGTATACCGTAATGGGCTCAATTACTGTTTGTTGCGGGCAGTTTTGCTTGGGCGATGTGGGCCCGAATACGGCTATACTGCTTGGCCAGTACACTTTTTTAAGCTGCTCCTCCCTGGCAATATCAAGCACATTCAGCAGGCCCTGCATATTTAGGTTCCATGCCAGGTTGGGGTTCTTTTCACCGGTGGCGCTCAGTATGGCAGCCAGCAGGTATATTTGGGTAATGTTTTGGCGTATTACCTGTACATGCAGCATTTCTTTGTTCATTACATCCATCGAAACATAAGGCCCGGTACCTTTTAACAGTTCATTCTCCTCCCTCATGTCGGAAGCTACTACATTGGCATTGCCATATATCTTTCTCAACGCTAAAGTAAGCTCCACCCCTATTTGCCCAGATGCACCTATTACCAGTATTTTGTCTTTTGCCATTGCCTGTGTTTTTATGCGGAAGCAAAGAAAAGAAAAGTTTATAGTAAGTTCGCATCATATTAATAACATTCACTATGATTCCTGAATACCTGGCCGGGTTGTTTAAAAACCAGCGTTACGATGAAAACAGTTTTTTTTTGATTGCAGGCCCCTGCGTGGTCGAAAGCGAAGAACTTGTGATGGAAGTGGCCGATAAAGTGGCAGGTATTTGCAAAAAATTAGGCATACCCTATGTTTTTAAAGCCAGCTACCGTAAGGCAAACCGCACAAGTGCCAACAGTTTTACAGGCATTGGCGATGAAACAGCCCTGCAATTGGTGAAAAAAGTGGGTGAAACTTACAAACTGCCCACCACATCCGACATACATGCGCACGATGAGGCTGCCCCTGCTGCCAAATACATTGATATACTACAGATACCCGCTTTTTTATGCCGCCAAACCGACCTGCTGGTGGCTGCCGCAGAAACAGGCAAAGTGGTTAATGTAAAAAAAGGGCAGTTTGTTAGTGGCGATGCCATGAAGTTTGCGGTGGATAAAATACAGAAACCTGGCAGCGATAAAATAATATTAACTGAACGTGGCACCACCTTTGGTTACCAGGACCTTGTGGTTGATTACCGCAACATACCTATCATGAAGGGGCATGGTGTACCAGTGGTGATGGATTGCACCCACAGCCTGCAGCAGCCCAACCAAACCAGCGGTGTTACAGGTGGTAACCCGCAGCTAATTGAAACCATTGCCAAAGCCGCCATAGCCACCGGTGCAGATGGATTGTTTATTGAAACGCACCCTAACCCTGCCGTTGCCAAAAGCGATGGAGCCAATATGCTTAACCTTAGCTTATTAGAACCGTTACTTGAAAAATTGGTTAAATTAAGGGCGGCTGTTATTTAGCACCCCTCTCTCGTAACTAATACGCAGTAAGGCTGTAACAAGCCTTGCTGCGCTAAGTATGGGTAATCCTTTTTAATTCAAGAATCTACCCCTGTCCTTTGCCGGTGTTAAACAACTCGCTGGGCAGTATGCCAAACTCCTTTTTAAAACTGGAGGCAAAATGGCCCAGGTTGGTATAACCAACCATAGTACCCACTTGTTTAATGGCATATTTTTCCTCCTGCAAAAATGCCTTGGCGCGCATCATACGGTTTTTTTGATAATACTCGTAAATAGGCAACCCGTACATAAACTTAAAATCCTTTTTAAGTTTTGTAGGGCTCATGGCCGAAATCTTCGACAACTCAGTAATAGTTGGCGGCGCCTGTGAGAAATCTCTTACCAGCATTGCTTCCACTTTAATCAGCCGGTTTATTTCATCATCTTTTAAACTTATGGCGGTTTCACCAGGCTTCATCTTCTCTAAAAAATGCAGCAAAAACCTTTCCAGCACCAGCAACACCCTGTTTTGAACAAATAGTGATTTCAGCGGGTGATCGTTGTTAGCGGCAAGTAACTCGTTTAGCAATTCCCGGTAACCAGCATCCAGCGCCTCTGCATTGCCTTTTCTAACCATTGCCGAAAAATAGCTTCCCACAAACCTGTCTGCCGCATCCTGCCCGGCAATATTTATGAGGTGCTGTTTCTCAAATATCAGTTTTATGGTGCGCACCCTTATGCCAGCAGGCACTATAAACCGGCTGCCTACATAGGAGTTGGTTAAGTATACCATGCTTTGGTGCACACTAAGCACCTCTGCACCTGGTTGAGGCTTTGTTGTATTCTCTTTCCCTGAAATTTCGTTTACCTGTAGTATAAAAAACTGGTGATTAACGGATGGCTCACGCTGCAGGTATATTTCATCTTTAAAACAGGTATCGCCCGTTAAAACGGAGATGCCTTCGGGCAAAACAAAAGCCGATAGATAACCATGGCCGTAACTTTGAGGTATGGCTAAATAATTTTTATCTGGCCGGGTGTTAAATAACCTGGCGCAGGAAAACATAAAATCAATGTAGTTATTATCCTTATAATGTAATTCCAGCAATTGGGATAAGTTTTAAATTTCTTCAGGCAACTGGTCAAATGCCTTAACAAAGGTTTTGGCAAAATCGCCCATGTTACTGTAACCAAGCTCAGCCGATACCTGCTGCACCGTATATTTTTTTGACAAAAGCATTGCTTTTGCTTTATTCATCCTGTTTTTTTGATAATACTGGTACACCGGCAGACCAAACATTTTTTTAAACAGGTCTTTCAGTTTCGATGGGCTCATGGCCGCAATTCGCGATAACTGGTTAATATTGGGGGGCAAGCTTGTAAAATCTGCCAGCAACGCCTGTTCAACATGCTTTAACCGTACAATTTCCTCCGCAGATATTTTTATGTTGCTGTTAACCTCCCCTATCTTCTTGTACAGCCGTGTAAAAAAACGCTCTATCAGCAGCATTACCCTGTTTTGTACAATAAAGCCTTCCATCTCTTTGTTAACAGTGGCATTGGCCAATTCTGCCAGCAGCCGCCGGTACTCAATATCCAGCAACTCGTAATGATACATAGGTGTTTTAAGCGAAAGAAAGTTAAGTATACTGTCGCCCTGCTCCTCCCGGCCAAGCAGTTTTTGCAGCCAGTCGCCGCTGAACATAACATTTATGTTTTTTTGATGGATGCCTGCACTTGCCAGGTGAAACCACTCATGGTTGGTGTTACCAAAAAAAACAGAGGATTTTACCGCATCCTTATTGCCGGAAATTTCATCAAACCTGAAAGAAAAATAATCCCGCGATGTTTTTTTTCGGTGAAATAGAATGTCTTGTACAGGCGTGTAGTCATACACCAGCATCTCCAGGCCATTGGGCAACCTGGTATACCGTACTATCCCCTCTGCTGTCTGCTTATCAAAAACAATGGTGTTGTGCTGTATGTTTTGCTGCAGGGTGCGGGCTATATGCCCCAGCAAATCCTCGTAACTGGTAAGGTTATATTCAATTTTAATCACCCCTGTTAATATTTACTACAAGTATTTAAGCGGGTTACGCCTTGCAGACAGTATGTATTTTTTTATGTTGAGCCAAAAAGCCATAATCATATAAATGATTAGCGGCGACCCCATTGTAATAAATGAAATATAAATAAACCAGGTGCGTATACGACTGGTGGCAATACCCAGCCGCTGCCCAATTGCGGAGCATACGCCAAATGCCTGCCATTCTATAAACTGCCTTAGCTTGTTCATACTGCAATATAAAAAATAACGGCCATATTCATACAAACAGTTTTTCTTAAAAATTTGTTTTAATGTAACTTCGCAACTTGTATTTTTATACAACGGCCTCATACCGCCAACATTAACAAGGCAATAAATACTTAAATAAACAATAGCTTATGGCATTCGATATCGAAATGATCAAACGTGTTTATGCCGGCTTGCCAGCCAAAACAGAGGCAGCCCGCAAAGCATTGGGTAGACCTTTAACGTTAGCAGAGAAAATATTGTTTTCGCATTTGCATGCAGACCAGCCGGTTACTGCTTTTGAAAGGGCTAAAACATATGTTGATTTCGCCCCGGACCGTGTTGCCATGCAGGATGCTACTGCACAAATGGCACTGCTGCAGTTTATGCAGGCTGGCCGCCCCGTTGTAGCAGTACCCAGCACTGTACATTGCGACCACCTTATACAAGCCAAAACCGGTGCCAAAGTAGATTTGGATACTGCCTTAGCTACCAATAAAGAAGTATACGACTTTTTAGCCTCTGTGTCTAATAAATATGGCATTGGCTTTTGGAAACCAGGTGCTGGTATTATTCACCAGGTGGTACTGGAAAACTACGCTTTTCCCGGTGGCCTGATGATTGGTACAGACAGCCACACCCCTAACGCGGGCGGCCTGGGTATGATAGCCATAGGCGTTGGCGGTGCCGATGCCTGCGATGTTATGGCGGGTTTGCCATGGGAGCTTAAATGGCCAAAACTGATTGGTATTAAGCTTAACGGAAAAATGAGTGGCTGGACAAGTGCTAAAGACATCATCCTTAAAGTGGCTGGTATTTTAACCGTTAAAGGTGGTACCGGTGCTATTGTTGAATATTTTGGCGAAGGTGCAGACAGCCTTAGCGCAACCGGTAAAGGCACCATATGTAACATGGGTGCTGAAATTGGTGCAACCTGCAGTCTTTTTGCTTATGATGATAAAATGGCTGAATACTTAAGCTCTACCGACAGGCAGGATATTGCTGCCCTGGCAAATGAGGTTAAGGAATATCTTCGCCCGGATGAGGATGTTTATGCCAACCCTGAAAAATATTACGACCAGGTAATTGAAATAAACCTTGACGAACTGGAGCCTTATGTTAACGGCCCCTTTACGCCAGATCTTGCATGGCCTATCAGCAAATTTGCTGAAGCTGTTAAAGCTAATAACTGGCCCGAAAAGCTGGAAGTTGCCCTTATCGGCTCCTGCACCAACTCTTCGTACGAAGATATCAGCCGTTCTGCTTCTCTTGCAGGCCAGGCTGCTGCCAAAGGCCTCAAAGCCAAAGCTGAATTTACCATTACACCAGGCAGTGAGCTGGTACGTTATACCATTGAAAGAGACGGTTTGCTTAAAACCTTCGACAATATTGGCGGCGTAGTGCTTGCAAACGCATGCGGGCCTTGTATTGGCCAATGGGCGCGCCATATTGACGACCCTAAAAGGCAAAACTCTATCATTACCTCATTCAACCGCAACTTTGCAAAACGCAACGATGGCTTCTCAGGCACCCACGCCTTTGTGGCCTCGCCCGAAGTGGTAACTGCTTTTGCCATTGCAGGAGACCTTACTTTTAACCCTTTAACCGATACGTTGAAGAATGTTAATGGTGAAGATGTAATGCTGGACGAACCAACAGGCTTTGAACTGCCACCTGCCGGCTTCGCAGTGGAAGATGCTGGTTTTCAGGCACCTGCCGAAGATGGCAGCACTGTAACCGTATCAGTATCACCAACCAGCCAGCGCCTGCAGTTGCTTGAACCGTTTGCAGCCTGGGAAGGTACTGATGTTAAGGGCCTTAAACTGCTTATTAAAGCAAAAGGCAAGTGTACTACCGACCATATTTCTATGGCTGGCCCATGGTTAAAGTTCCGTGGCCATCTGGATAATATATCCAACAACATGCTTATTGGCGCTGTAAACTATTTTAACGAAAAGACCGACAGCGTTAAAAACGAGCTTACCGGCGAATATGGCCCTGTACCTGCCACCCAACGCGCTTACAAAGCCGCAGGTATTGGCAGTATCGTAGTAGGTGATGAAAACTATGGTGAAGGTAGCAGCCGCGAGCATGCCGCTATGGAACCCCGCCACCTTGGTGTACGCGCTATACTGGTAAAAAGCTTTGCCCGTATACACGAAACCAACCTTAAAAAGCAAGGTATGCTTGCGCTTACCTTTGCCAACAAGGAAGACTACGATAAGGTACAGGAAGATGACAGCATTGATATTGTGGGCCTTACCGAGTTTGCGCCGGGCAAACCTTTAACAGTTATACTGCACCACGCAGATGGTGGTACAGATGCCGGGGCAGATGGCGGTACAGACGGCGGGACAGAC